>NZ_JACEGK010000213.1:0-12460 GCF_056859195.1 Streptomyces sp. NH27 | reverse complement strand
GCCTACGGCGGCTCGGCGACTTGCCCGCGCCAGGTGGGGGACCGACTCCTCCGAGTCGAGTCGGACGTCGTGAGGGTGCACCACGTTCTTGTTCCGTCCTCGCTGACTCCCCACGAGTCAGCCAGCGCGTTCACGAGGAACATGCCGCGCCCGCTCTCCTCATCGACGCCAACTGTCCGCACTGTGGGGCGATCAGGCGAGCCGTCCTCTACCTCGATGACAACCATGTCCACGGTGATCACGAGGCGGAACACGACCTGCCGGCCAGTGCCGTGCCGGAGACCGTTCGTCACGAGTTCGCTGATCAGGAGCTGGGCGTCGTCTACGAGTGAGGACAAGCCGCAGGCGCTGAGCTTCTGTGCACCGATACGGCGGAGGCGGCGCACCCAGATCGCGTAGGAGGGCCGACCTTGCTCCGTCTGTTCCGTCCCACGCTCGATGACCAGCGACAGCTCGTCGACGATCGAGGGGACGGCGATCTTCAACTCGTTGGCGCGCAGTTCTGGGGTGAGCTTCGGCCCCGGCGCGGTGGCAGCCATACCCTCACTCCTTTGCATCTCACGGACCAGCGCGACGGCGCACCAGCCCAGCCCGGACCGGCTCCCACGCCCTCACTCCCGGCGTTCTCGGCTGGCCCAACTACCGTGCCGCGTAGGGTCTCCGCGAGGCAACCGAATCGCTTCAGAAATTTCTGGAAGGCGCGAATTGGACTATGCGCAGGCTTGCACAGAGGCTATTGAGGATGCGCAGGAGATGTGACATTCTGCACTGGGTGGTAGACAGCACGCACACGGCTTGGGGGTAGTGCACAGATGGCAGCGAAGCGTGGCGCGACCGGGCAGCGCCTGGAGTTGGGCATCCAGATGAGGCAGTTGCGCGAGAACTGCCCGGCCGTTGAAGAGGGCCGAGCGCGAGGGATGACGCGCAAGGCGGCGGTGAAGGGACTCAAGGCAACCTCGGAACCGACGCTCGCTCGCATCGAGAACGGCGAGCTCAACTTCCGTCGTAGCCCCGCAGATCTACGCACGCTTCTGAAGCGGTACGGGGTCACCGATGAGATACTGATCGAGCAGTTGGTCGAACTCAACCGAGAGGGTGCGGACGACGAGTGGCTCACCCAGTACCGCACCTTCATGCCGGCGGGGATGCCGCACTACGTCGGCCTCGAAGCTGAGGCATCGACGATCAGCGCCTACCACCCCACCGTCGTCCACGGGTTGCTCCAGACCGACGCGTACGCAAGGGCGCTCTTCGAGGTGCAGCGTCCCGTCGAGGACAACACCATCGAATTCATCCGTCGCAACGTGGAGCTGCGCATGGAGCGGAAGCGACGGGTCCTGGAGCGTGGCGGATCCGTGCGGATTCGCGTCATCCTCGGCGAGGCGGCGCTGAGGATTCCGGTAGGAGACGATGACGTGATGCGGGAGCAGTACACGGAGATCGCAAGCTTGGCGAGGAGAGACCACATCTCGATCCAGGTGCTCCCCTTCAAGAGGGGATACCGGTCCACCAACGACTTTGCGATCCTCGACCTGGGCGAACTTCCTGCCCGGGTGCAGACGGACAATGCCTGGGGTGCCGTCTCGACCAGCGACAAGCCCCGTGAGGTCGAGCGGTTCACCCGCCGGTTCAACACGATGGTGGGTGTGGCCCTCGGCCTCGACGCCACCATCGAGTTCCTGGAAGAGCTAGCCCGAAGGTAGGAAAGCCATGAACACTTACGTTCCAGCCAACCAACTGGCCACTGAGGATGCCTGGTTCAAGTCGTCCTACAGCGACGGCACCGGCAACAGTTGCGTCGAGGTAGCCAACCGGCTCCCGACGCACGACGACATCCTCATACGCGACTCGAAGGACAAGAGCGGTCCGGCACTGCACGTCACGCAGGCGGGCTGGGACGCACTCCTGGAACTCGTCCGTACAGGAGACGCTGACTTCGACGTCGTCTGATCGGGCACAGCAACTCCTGAGCGGGGCTGCCGTCCTCCTCAATCATGCCGAGGGGGACGGCACTCGTCTTCGCTGGCCTCGCCGTTGAACGGTTCGTCACCGAATACCGCTCGGCCGTTGCCCCGTTGGACGGACTCGGACGACGGTCGTCGAAGTCCCCCCTCGGCTGACGAATTAGTTACCCCAAGGCTCCGTCCGTGGCGCGCGGATGGAGTCTTCACCCATGGAAAGGCCCGCCGCACCCGTCGGAACCGGTGGGCCTTGCGCCGCCATTGGGCTCGCACGGGATCGTAGCCCAGCCGAGGCATGCGAACTCGCGGGCCGGGCGTACCTGGAGATGCCGCCCACACACCGCACGCCGCTGGTCGGGGAACGCGCACGCGAGGTAATCCACAGGCTGCCCACTGCCATACGGGCCAGTCGAGCCGCACGAGAACTTGGCGAGATACTGGAGTTGTCACCCGGCCGGAGGTGACAACAGGCCCGACGTTCAGCGAGCCTGAACCCATGACAACGCCGACACCCCTTCACGGGGGGTTCGATGAGATCGAACTCAGCCGCATATTCAGGCAGGCATGTGCCATCGCCGGACTGCCCACCGGCCGGCCTCGTCTCCTTCGTGGGCATACCAATGCCGTCGTCCTGCTGGAGGATGCCGGTGTCGTCGTGAAGGTCGCCAGGCACGGCACCCGTAGCGCCGATGTGGCACGTACGGTTCGTTTCACCCGGTGGCTGATGGACGCAGGATTCCCCACCGCGCCCCTTCACGACGTGGAGCAACCCGTCATCGTCGAGGGAAATGCAGTGACCTTCTGGACCTATTTTCCACAACCGGACCAGCCCGTACCGGCCCAGCAGCTCGCTCATCCGCTCCGGGCTCTGCATACCATGTGGCCTTCCGGATTTCGCATTGCCCGACCATGACAACCTGCGAGCGATAAGAAAATCCCTCTCCAGGATCACAGCGCTCTCGGTGAGTGATCTCTCCTATCTGCAAGAGCGCGCGGAATTTCTGGCAAGCGAGCTGTCCGGCCTGGGTTTTCGTCTTCCGCACGGTGTGTTGCAAGGAGATCCACAGCATCGTAACGCGCTGCACGCGCCGGGTGGTGGAGTGGTCCTGTGCGACTGGGACACCGTATCGCTCGGCCATGCGGAGTGGGATCTGGTCACCGTCGAGGTTCATTGTCGCCGCTTCGGCTACGGAGATCAGCACTACCGAGGCTTTGCGCAGTCATATGGAGCCGACGTTACCAAATTGCCAAGCTATGCAACGCTGCGCGACATCCGCGAGCTTCGGATGGTATCGACCAACGCGCGGAAGATCGCGCACGCCCCCGGCAGCCTTCCCGAGATCCATCGTCGAATAGAAGGCATCAGGAACGGCGACTCCGAACTGCAATGGAGAATCCTCTGATTGATGATTCCGCTGTGACCGGCGCAGCGCGCCGGCTGGAACGAGCACACCGAAACCCGCGCGGCCCTGCGCAACAGGAACCGTGACAAGACACTTACCACCCAGGCCGGCGACCTGGAGTTGGCCATCGACGCCGTGGCAATGTGGCTCGTGGCCTCGGCCCCCGAGACCACCATCGAGTTCCTGGAAGAGCTAGCCCGAAGGTAGGAGACCATGAACGCTTACGTTTCAGCCAACCAACTGGCCACCGAGGATACCTGGTTCAAGTCGTCCTACAGCGACGGCACCGGCAACAACTGCGTCGAGGTAGCCAACCGGCTCCCGACGCACCACGACATCCTCATACGCGACTCGAAGGACAAGAGCGGTCCGGCACTGCACGTCACGCAGGCGGGCTGGGACGCACTCCTGGAACTCGTCCGTACAGGAGACGCTGACTTCGACGTCGTCTGATCGGGCACAGCAACTCCTGAGCTGGAGTGCCTTTCCTCTCAGGCGTGTTGAGGGAGACCTTTCCCCGGGTGGTGGCCTCCTCTTCCCCGACCCCGGTGGGGGCCAGGGAAGAGGAGTCACTTACGGAGTACGACTTCGATGTGCCGGACTCGGCACGGGACGGAGAGCGTGCGTGACCCTCTCGCCGACGGCGCACACGGATGCCCTGCTGCTGTGGGACTACCTGCAGATGCACCACACACCGCGCCCATGCTCCGTCGCCATCGCCCTGGGCAGTCACGACCTCACCGTGGCGGACGCCACCGCGGATCTCTACTCGCGCGGCATGGCACCTCTCGTTGTGATGACCGGAGCCACCAGCCCAACATCCGCAACTCGCATGCCACTTGGCGAGGCCGTGCACTACCGCAGGCGCGCACTTGAACTGGGCGTACCAGGATCAGCAGTCTTGCTGGAGCCGGAGGCGAGGAACACCGGGGAGAACATCACGAAATCCCGGGAGCTCCTGGAAGCCACCGGCGTCGAAGTGACGTCACTCCTCCTGGTCAGCAAGCCGTACGAGGAACGACGAGCCTACGCAACACTGCGGAAGCTCTGGCCGTCCATGGACGCCATCTGCGCATCAGCACCCATGAACTACGACGACTACGCCTCCGCCATCGGCGACGAAGACCTGGTCGTCGCCATGATGGTCGGCGCGACACAGCGGCTCATCATCTACCCCGAGCGAGGACTCACCGTCGACCAACACATCCCGGCCCTTCACCCGCTGGTCCCTGCGCAAGCTCGTCGCCTACCTGTGTAAAGTCCACGGTCGGGTCATCCGCATCGGCCGCGAGGCGTTACGCTGCCTGCTCGCCCGGCGCGGCGTCACTTTCCAGCGCACCAAGACGTGGAAGGAGTCCCCGGACCCCGAGCGCGCGGCGAAGCTGGACCGGATCGAGGAAGTGGTGGACCGGTTCCCGGACCGGGTCTTTGCGTTCGACGAGTTCGGCCCGCTCGGGATTCGGCTGGGCCAACCCGATCGAGGCGCACTTCGGACCGCTGCGGCAGTTCACCATCGCCAACTCCCACCATCCCGACCACACCGTGCAGACCCGGGCCCTACACGCCTACTTGCGTTGGCGCAACGCCAACGCCCGCCACCGCGACGTCCTGGCCGCCGAACGCAAGGAACGTGCCCGCATCCGTAGCGAGAAAGGCATCCGCTGGGGCGGACGTCCCCTCAACACCGCAGCCTGACCAACCGCGAGCCGCAGCCCCGGAGCACCGACGGGGCCGGTTCAGGAGAAGGCCGGCGCAAGAGAAGGATGACTCAGGAGGCGGACGGGTCGATCTCCCCCGCGAAGACGATAACCTGGTCGATGAGGCTCCGCCGCAGATGGACGACGTCCGTTCCCGCCAGACGGGGGCCTCCATCCGGCGTGGTGAAGACCCACTGGTACCGGGCCCACTCGCCAGGCATGTCCACCGCCGAGCAGCGCACCATCGTGCCGGTCCCCGCCGGGTGGCGCCGGATGTCCAGCACGAACCGCTCGACCGCCTCGATCCCTTCGCTGCGGCCCAACGGCCCCCAGAAGACCACGTCCGAGGTCAGGGCCTGGGAGAGGAGCGCAGTCACATAGCTGTCGTCCGAGGCGTTGAACGCGGAGACGAACGTGTCGATTGCGGAGCGCGCGATTTCTTCCTGCATGCACCAGTAATACCAGTTGTTTCGCGCAACGCGCTCGTCCCGTAAGCCGTCTTCCGATCACGGTGAACCATCCCGGTCACAGCACTAGCCTCAACAGCGAGGAGTACCTGTGACCGACCAAGCCACGATCAGTGACGCCGACCGGGCTGACGCCCGTGCTATCTGGGACTTCCACCAGATGGGCCACCAGCCGAGGCCCTGTTCCGCAGCGATCGCCCTCGGCGGCCTCGACCTCGGCGTGGCCGCCACCACCGCCGAGCTCTACCACCGCGGGATGTTTCCGACGGTGGTCTTCACCGGTGACACCAGCGACGCTACCAAGGCGAGGTTTCCCCGGGGCGAGGCCACCCACTACCGGGAGCACGCGCTCTCCCTGGGGGTGCCGGATCAAGCGATCCTGTTGGAGCCCAAGGCCACCAACACCGGCCAGAACATCGGCTTCTCCCGCGAAGTACTGGAGAACGCGGGTATCCCCGTCACCACCCTGCTCCTGATCTCCATGCCGTACATGCAGCGCCGCGCCTACGCGACGTGCCGCAAGCTGTGGCCCGAGGTAGAGACGGTGTGCGCCTCCCAGCCGTTGTCGTACGACGAGTACGTCACGACGCACGACAACGAGAAGCAGTTCATCGACATGCTCATGGGCGACTTGGAACGGGTCATGGAGTACCCCAAGCGCGGCTTCGCCATCGAACAGCACGTCCCGGAAGGGGTCCGCGATGCCTTCGACCGCCTCCGCGCCCGCGGCTACGACAACTGGCTCCTACCCTCTTGACCACGTGGCCCCAGGGCAGAGGAGGGTACTTCTCATGTGATGTCGGCTTCTGCGGTGATAATCAGGCGGGGGCCGCTCCGGCCCTCCGCCGTCCCCTTCCTCACTCGTCGTCGTCCTCGTCGTCGTAGTCGTCGAGCTCCTCCGCGATCACCTCGAGGTGGTCGACGAACTCATCGACGAGGGGGCTTTCGTCAGTCCACCAGGGGGCGGTCTTGCGCTTCCCGGCGGGCTCCTCGATCAGTGCGGGGTCGACCGCGTCCATCCAGGGGTAGGCCACGGCCGCTTCGACGCGTGTGTCCCAGCCGTCGGGGTCGAAGTCCATTTCGTCGATGTCGCGGATCCTGGGAACGGGCACCGGCGACTGCTCGTGCTTCACCATCCAGGTGTTGCGGAAGAAGTCGAACTGCAGGTGGTAGCAGTCGTCCGTCTCGGTGAAGACTATCGGCGGGACAAGGAAGTGTGCCGCACCGACGGTGGCCGCCACATCGATGTAATTCGCGGGTCTGCCGCCGGAGTTCCAGCAGGCCGCGAAGTTCACCGGGGCGAGCGACTCTTTGCTGAGAACCTGGATCTGGTTGCCCCGGACCACGAACTTCGCCGGGTCGAGGACCACGTCCTGGCCGAGCATGAGGATGGGCGCCGGCATGATGTGCGCCTTGGCGAAGGTCTGCGCTGTCTCGTTGAGGCCGACGATCTTGTCGCTGCGTGTGGCGGCGAAGTCGCTCCAGTAGTGGAACGGGCAGCAGGTGTCGTTCATCTCCTCCGACTCGGGGAAGAGCAGGGACTTGTCGAATGCCGCGACGACATCCGCTGTGCGTTGGCTGCCCTCGCCGCGCTGCTCGGCGAGGAAGCCGGGAATCCAATCCGTGCCCGCGGCCTCGATCACGGACGACCCGCATGCGTCGCGGAAGGCCGTCTCGCCGAGCTTGCAGTTGAAGTAGTCGAGCAGCGTGATCGCGGCGCACTCGGTGAGCGAGAGTCCCGCGTGCTTGGCGAACCAGAAGTCGTAGCCGTTCGCGACGAAGTCCACCCCGCGGAACCGCTTGTGGACGAACGGCTCGCTCGCCGTATCACCGGCCCGCAGGCCGTTCCAGTGTGCGGCGGCGACCTGGTTGTAGTAAGTGTCGGCGTGCCGGGCAAGCTCCGGGGCGAAGACACTTTCGCCGGTCAGGTAGCAGGCTTTACTGAACAGCGCGCCGATCCCCGCGTCGTGTGCGACCCCGGACTCGCCCTGGTGGAAGATGAGTTCGGTGCGCAGAAAGACCTTGCGGCCGTGGCGGTAGGGGGCGCCCTCGTGTTCGTACCGCTGGTCGAAGATGACGCAGGTGAATGCCTCGATGTCGGTGAGGGCGGTGCCCCCGGTGAGGTCGAGTGCGGGCTCCCCCGAGCCGCCGGTGAGGTAGAGCAGCACCGTGTAGCGGGAGACGTGTCCGCTGGCGGCGTCGTAGTAGGGAGTGTCCCGGTGGTGGTGGAAGTTGGCGTCACCGGGCTCGAAGCGGTTGCATCGAAACACGGGATTCACGTGCGAGAAGCCGTTGAGCACCGCCTGGGGAAGCGCCTTGGACACCGCCTTGGTGAGCGCATCGGCCAGCAACGCCGAGTGGAAGATGTAGCGTTCGCCACCACGGGAGCCGGAGTTGAGCGGCGGGACGTAGAGGTTCAGCTCGTCCAGGCCCTCGATGCAGGCGCGGCTGGCGTCCGGCAGCCGCAGCTGCGCCGCGTACGCGTCCTGCGCGAGCTCGACCGGCGCGGTGAGCGTGAGCTCCAGGGGCACGTCCGTGAAGAGCCGGTCCAGCGGCACGATGTTCTCGAAGGTACGGAACGACAGTTCACGCGGGTCCACGAACACTGCGGCCAGGTGCGGCGCGTCCTCGCTGGGCCGGGCGAACAACTCGCGCGCTGCCTCGTCGATACGCTCTGCGTCGACGAAACGCACCGCCTTGAAGCGTGCCGTCGGATGCCAGGAGACCGCCAGCCCGTCGATCACGGCGGCCGCCTCGGTGTCGATCGCGTCCACCTCGGCGCGGTACCGGGCCGCCTCGTCCTCGGCGGCCGAGCCGGTCGACAGGGCAAAGAAACGGTCACGGAGTTCGGTGCTCACACGCTCCTCCAGAAGCTGCGCAGCGCGGTCGGGAGCTGAGGGGCGGACGCCAGCATCTTCACACCGGCGTCGGAGACGTCCCTACGGTGGAGGAGTAGGCGCTTGAGGGAACCGGCGAACGGTGCCTCGATCAGGGCCTGTGCGCCATCAGCGCCAATCCGGTTGTAGCGGAGGTCGAGCTCCTCGAGCCGCTCGAGACGTGCCAGCGCGCGCACACCCTCGCCGGTGAGCCGGTTGTGCTGGAAGTGCAGCCGCCGTACGTTGCCGAAGTTCCCGGAGGTGGCCAGGGCTGCCGCACCGTCACTGCCGATGCCGCAGTAGCGCAGGTCGAGCGTCTCGATCTGCCCGGTCGAGGCCGCGGCGGCGAGGGCCTTGGCGCCGGGATCGCCGATGCGGAAGTACGAGAGGTCCAGCTCACGGATCCCGCCGAAGTCAAGGTCCGCGAGGCCGTCGGCCTCATGAGGCGGCGGCGGGAGCGGCATGCCGTCCTCGTCGAAGTCGGGCTCGTGGCTCCAGTACTCGGCGTCCGCCTCCTCGGCGGTGGTGTCCGGCTGGATCCGCAGGGCGGTCACAAATCGGCCCTGCCGGGCCTCGGCTATGCGTGCGGGTGCCTCCTGCGACCAGGCGATGGCCACCTTGGTGGCAAAGCCGTGGCAGCGCGCGGCAGTCGTCACTCCCGCCGGCAGTTCGGCGTCCCAGCTCTCCTGATGCTCCTTCGTCAGCTGGTCGATCTCGCGCTGCAGTGCCTCGCGTTCGTGGTCCCGCGCCTCGCGCGCGCGGCGCAGTTCCAGCTCGATCAGCCTGCCCCGGGCGTCGTTCTGTTCCAGCAGCACGTCGCTGTAGGCGCGCCAGGCAGCGAGGTCCTCCGGGCCCTCGCGCAGCAACTGTTCTAATGACGTTGTTCCCATAGAGAGCACTCTAGGGGCGGCCACTGACAATCGATCGGGCCGAACGCGCCCCCGCGTACGTCGCCGCGATCGACCGGCTTTGGTGGTCGCGTGACCCGGTTCGGTCAACGCACGGAGCGCCGCGTCCTCATGCCGAACTCCGGGCGGGCCGGCCGTCCCACCCGCAGAGGAAGAGGATCGTGCAGCCTGGCCACGTACCGCCGGTACGTCCGCGCCTCGGCCGAGATGCCGTCGACGACATCATGACGGTCAGGGAACATCGCACTTCCCGCGTTCAGTACGGCGTTCGTCCCGAACTGGTTGCCCTGGAGGCGGCCGGTTGGCAGCCGGCCCCGGTTCCAGGGAATCGGCTTGGACCGGCCGGCTGTCATCGGGCCGCGGTTGACCTGGAACCAGACCTCACGGTGGTTGCCGAACAACACGACGCCCTCACGGAGATCACGCACGTCGGTGTACACGTCGAAGTCCCAGTCACCCGGAGCTCCCCCCGAGGCGTAGTGCCCACGGAAGTGGCGCATGAACCGGGGCAGGTCGACAGTCGCACCGAACGGAATCACCGCGTCGGCATAGGGCTCACCGGCGATGAAGTAGATTCTGAACTCCAAGCCGTACAGCCGCCCGCGGGCCTTCCTCTTGATGAAAAGTGAGAACGTGTCCGCGTCGTCATGGTTCCAGCGGTCCGCGGCACGGACTTGCCGGCTCAGGTGCTTGAACGACAGCGTCTCCCGATCGACCAACAGGCCAGGGATCCGCTCTATCGAGCCATGGAGCAGGTAGCGGCACATCAAGTCCACCGGATGCGTGTCGTGCGCCATCCGCGTAAAGAATCCCGCAGAAAAACCGTCCCGCACAGGTTCCTCCAGCCGTCACGCCCTCCGCCGCGTCGTGGGCGTGGGCATGGGCATGGGCATGGGCAAAGCTGGACGAGAGGTTCAGGTACTCCAGAACGGGGGCCGGGGAGTCAGAGTTTGATGCCGACGCCGCCGTAGAAGCCGACACGCGCCAGTTCCTGCTCCGTGGGCACCGGGCCGTCGGGACGCCAGAGCGGGGGTTGGACCAGGCCGGGCTCGACCAGCTCGAAGCCGTCGAAGAAGCGCAACACCTGGTCGTGGGAACGCAGGGTGAGCGTGGCGGTGGCTCCCTTGTCCCGGTAGACGTCGCGGGCTTCCCCCGCGTCGCCGTCCAGTTGGTGGAAGTCGCCGGTCGTGTGGCTGAGGAGCAGGTGGCTGCCGGCGGGCAGCGCGTCCCGGTAGGCGGCGACCAGCCCCGCGGGGTCCTCGTCATCCCGGACGAAGTGCAGGACGGCCACCAGCATCAACCCGACCGGCCGACCGAAGTCGATCAGCTCACTGACGGTCGGATGATTCAGGATGCTCGCCGGGTCGCGCAGATCACCGAGGAGAAAGCCGGTGTTGCCCGTAGCCGGCAGATGCGCCCCCGCATACGTCGCCACGATCGGGTCGTTGTCCACGTACGCGACACGGACCTCGGCCGACACCTCGTGCGCCACCTGGTGGGTGTTGGGCGCGGTGGGTATGCCAGTGCCGATGTCGATGATCTGACGGATACCGCTCTCCGCCATGTACCGCACCGCCCGGTGCATGAAATTCCGGTTGCCCCGCGCCATGGGCACGATGTCCGGGAACAGGTCGATCACGCGCTGCGCGGCCTCGCGGTCGACCTCGTAGTTGTCCTTGCCGCCGAGGTAGTAGTCGTACATGCGGGCCGGATGGGGCCTGCCGGTGTCGATCTTCTCGGCGGAGAATCCCTGGTCGGTCAACGCCGTCCTCCCGTTCGTTCCATGTGCCCTGCCGGGTCGTTCAGACTGCGCGGCACAGATGCCCATCGGTGACAGCACGGCCGGGGCGCGGATCCTGATCAGGTCGAAGCCGTCGAACCAGGCCATGGTGGCGGCGATTTGGTCGCCCCGGGGCCGGCTCCGTCAGTGTCCCATCCCGGGCGTGGGACGCGGTGCCGTTCGGCGATGCCGACGCCGCAGACCCTGGCGAACTGCTCTGACAGTGCTGTCCGGGGGACGGCACGCCGGCCGGGGCCAACGTCCAGAACCGGCCCGGCACATGGGTCGGCCGGCAGGCGCCCGCCCGCCGGCCGCCGGGACTATACGGGGCGCGCGGGCGAGTTGCCGCCGGAGTCGGGTGGCGACGGTGACAGGAGCGGCGGCGACGAGGGCGGCGGCGAGGCCGGGTCGGTGAAGTGGATCGCGGGGGCGAAGTTGGCGCGGCGGGCGGCGCGGCGGAAGGTGGTGAGGACGGCCGGGCCGGCGATGAGGACGCAGACGAAGTTGGTGACCGCGCGGCCGGTGTCCCAGCCGAGGGATGTGGCGGCGTCGAACGCGAGGTAGCGGTGCCATTGGGCGGTGAAGGGCAGGCCCGGCAGGTAGGAGAGGGAGCTGCCGGGGTCGAGCGAGAACGGCCAGAAGGAGAGGTTGAGCAGGAAGCCGAAGAGGTAGCCGGACGCGGAGCCGTAGAGCGCCAGCATCAGCACTTCCCGCTTGCCGCGGGCGCGCGGGAGGAGGCCGGCGAGCATGCCGACGAAGGCGCAGCCGAACATCTGGTACGGCATCCAGGGGCCGACGCCGCCGGTGAGGAGGGCGGAGGCGAACAGCGAGGTGCAGCCGAGGGTGAAGCCGAACCCGGGGCCGAACACCCGGCCGGCCAGCACCAGGACGAAGAAGACGGTCTCCACGCCGGCGGTTCCGGCGCCGAGTGGGCGCAGCGCCGCGTTGACCGCGGAGAGCACGCCGAGCATGGCCAGCGCCTTCGCGTCGATGCCGCCGTCGGCGATCTCGGCGAAGACGACGGCGAGCACCAGGACGAGCAGCACGCCGAAGATCAGCGGCGGCGCGTAGGAGGCGCCGAACCGGCCGGGCGCGACGACGAACGGCCAGAAGAAGGCGACCGCCCCGATGAACGCGGCGAGCACGACGGTCACGGTGGCCATGGCGTGCAGCCGCACCGCGCTCGTACGACGTTCACCGGGCGTAGGACCTTCACCGGGCTTACGGCGAGGCTCAGTTGTACGGCGCGGCCCGGCCATACGGCGAGGCTCGGTCGTACGGCGCTTCGCGTCCGCGTGGTCGTCCGCGTGGTCGTCCGCGGGGCGGGCGGCGGGGGCACTCATCGGGCGGCCTCCGACGTGCCGAGGG
>NZ_JACEGK010000212.1:0-12498 GCF_056859195.1 Streptomyces sp. NH27 | reverse complement strand
GCGGCATGCTTCACTGGATGCATGCTCCGATACACCGCACTGCGCTTCGGCCTCATCGTCGCCAGCTTCGGGGTCATCTGGGGCCTGGTCCGGCTGCACATCCTGCCGGCCGGGCTCGGTGACTCGAACTACCTGTGGGTCGCCCTGCTCGCGCTGGTCGTCTCCGCGCCACTGAGCTTCGTGCTGCTGCGCGGCGCCCGCGAGCAGGCCGCCGCCCAGGTCTCCAGCCGGGTCGAGCGCACCCGGCTCAACCTGGCCGCCGCCGCGGGCCAGGAGGACGACGCCGACGACGAGGCCCGCGAGGTCGCGCACGGCGGGGAGCCGCACACCGCCTGACCGGCCGGTCCCGGCGACCGGCCGCTGAGCACGGGGGAGGGTGGCGCCAGTGGAGCCGCAGGGCAAGCGCGCGCAGCGCGTGCCGCGGGCGATCCGCGAGCGGCAGATGCTGGACACGGCCGTGGCCGTCTTCGCCCGCCGCGGCTACCGCGCCACCTCCATGGACGAGATCGCCGTCGCGGCCGGCGTCAGCAAGCCGCTGGTCTACCTCTATCTCAAGTCCAAGGACGAGCTGTTCACCGCGTGCGTACGCCGCGAGGCCCAGGCGCTCAGTGCGGCGGTGCGCGCGTCCGTCGAGACCGGTGCCGCGCCCGACCGTCAACTGTGGTCCGGGCTGCTCGGGTTCTTCCGCTACACCGCCGAGCACCCCGACGGCTGGAACCTCCTCTACGGCCAGGCCCGCAGCGGCGGTGCCCCTTCCGGGGACGAGGTCGCCGCGATGCGGGCGGAGATCGTCGACTTCGTCACCGCGCTGATCGGCTCCGCCGCCCGCGAGGCACCCTGCGTGCCTTCTCTCGCCGACCGTGAGGTGCGCGCGCTGGCCCTGGCGCTTGTCGGTGCCGCCGAATCCCTCGCCGTGTCCTCGCCGAACGGGCGGGAGACGGCCGCCACGTTGATGAACTTCGCCTGGGCCGGCCTCGGCAACCTCCTTGCGGGAAGCCCTTGGGTGCCCTGAACCGACAGCACCACCCACCCCGGCGGGTCAGCCCACCCCGGAGACGTGCACGCCTCGCCCTGAGCGCACCTCGAACCGCCCACCGCCCGCCGCGAAGGTGACCGTGGACGGCAGCGGAACCGGTGCGCGGAATTCCGCGCGCACCCCCTCGCTCAGGCCGAGCGCGGCGACACTGCGGGCGATCGTCCACATCCCGTGCGCGATCGCCCGGGGAAAGCCGAGCGGCCGGGCTGTCCAGGCGTGCAGGTGGATCGGGTTGTAGTCGCCGGAGACACGTGCGTGGCGGCGCCCGAGGTCGGCCGGCAGGTGCCACTCCTCGACCGCGGGCAGCTCGCCTTCGGGGGCGCGGTCGGCCCGCGGCTCCTGCGGGCGGCCGGTGGGGTGCCGGGCCAGATACGTACTGCGGCCGGTCCACACCGGCTCCCCGCCGACGCGGGCCTCCGTGGCGAACACCACTTCCGTGCCGCGTCGATGCGGCCGCAACTCCTCGGCGTGCACGGCGATCTCGGGCAGGTCCCGGCTGGTGAGGGGCCGGTGCGCGGTGATCTCGATCGAGGTGTGCACCAGGCCCATCAGCGGCAGCGGGAAGTCCCGGGCGGCCATGATGCGTGCGGCCAGCGGGAATCCGAGGATGTGCGGGTAGGTGAGGGGCACGCGGTCGGCCGTGGGGGAGTAGCCGCAGACCTCCGCGTACCGGGCCAGTCGCGCCGGGTCGATCCGTACGTCCGGTTCGGTCAGCCGCAGCCGGGGCAGTGCGGCGCCGGCCGAGGGCTTCTTGCCGATGCCGGTCAGCGCGCCGCGCCCCAGGGTGAGCAGCAGCGTCATCTCACGCCCCCAGCAGGGACTGGCCGCAGACGCGGACGACCTGACCGGTGACGCCGCCGGAGCCGGCCGCCGTCAACCAGGCCACGGTCTCGGCGACGTCCTGCGGCCGGCCGCCCTGGCCGAGGGAGTTCATCCGCCGCCCGGCCTCGCGGATGAACAGCGGTACGGCGGCGGTCATCCGGGTCTCGATGAAGCCGGGGGCGACCGCGTTGACGGTGATGCCGCGCTCGCGCACCTCGGGGGCGGCGGCCAGCGCGCGGACGAAGCCGATGATTCCGGCCTTGGAGGCGGCGTAGTTGGTCTGGCCGACGTTGCCCGCGATGCCGGCGATGGACGCGGTGCCGACGATCCGGCCGTGCGGGCGGATCACGCCGGCCTTCAGCAGGTGGTCGGTGACGCGCAGCACGCTGCCGAGGTTGACCTCGATCACCGCGTCCCAGCCCTCCGCGGCCATGTTGGCGAGCTTGCGGTCGCGGGTGATGCCGGCGTTGTGCACCAGGACGTCGAGGCCGCCGGGCACCGCGGCCGCGATCCGTTCGGCGGCGTCGGGTGCGGTGATGTCCACGGTCAGCGCGGTGCCGCCGATCCGGGCCGCGGTCTCGGCGAGCGCTTCGGCCGCCTGCGGCACGTCCAGGCAGACCACGTGCGCGCCGTCCCGGGCGAGCGTGGCCGCGACCGCGGCGCCGATGCCGCGGGCCGCCCCGGTGACCAGCGCCGTACGCGTCCCGCCGGTCCTCCCGGTCTCGTGCTGCGGGCCGGACCCGCCGGCATCGCCGGACGCGACGGACCCGCCGGCATCGACGGACTTTCCGAACTCGCCGGCCACTTCGGCCACTTCGGCCTCTTCGGACGCCTCGGCATCCCCGGCCTGCGGGCCGCCCACCTGCGGGCCGACCTCGATCACCTGCCCGCTGACGTACGCCGACTTGGGCGACAGCAGGAACTCCAGCGTGGAGTCGGCGGCGGCGCCGGGCGCGAGCCGGACGAGCTGTACGGTCCTGCCCCGGCCGATCTCCTTGCCGAGCGAGCGGACGAAGCCCTCCAACGCCTGCTGGGCGGCGGCCTGATGGACGTCGGCGCCGGCCGGCCGGGTGCCGAGCACCACCACCCGGCCGCACGCGGCCAGCGAACGTACCAGCGGGTGAAGGCTGTCGCGGACCGCCCGCAGCCCGGCCGGGTCCGTGATGCCGGTCGCGTCCAGTACCACCGCGGCCGGCGCCGGGGCGCCGGGCGCGGCCGGTGGCGCCGTCTCGCCCGCGGCCAACCGCAGCACCGGGCCGTCGAGTTCGGGGGCCGCGGCCGACCAGCGGCGCAGCGCGGTCGGCTGCGGCAGCCCGAGCCGCCGGGTGAGGAAGCGACCGGGAGCCGTACCGGTGAAGTCGAGATAGCGGTCGGCCATTGGCCTTCTCCTTACTCTGGAGTAAGTTTACCGCCGGTAAGGCTACTGGTGAGTTGTCGCTCCGGCCAAGTGCCCTCGGGAGTTCCGTATGCATACCGTTCGCCGCGTCGCCGTCATCGCCGGCCACCGCATCCCCTTCGCCCGCTCGGACGGTCCCTACGCCACCGCGTCCAACCAGGACATGCTCACCGCCGCGCTCGACGGCCTGGCCGAACGCACCGGCCTGGCCGGCGGGGATGGCGCGGCCTCCGCCGAAGGCCGCGGGAGGGTGGGGGAGTTCGCGGCCGGAGCCGTGCTCAAGCACGCCCGCGACTTCAACCTCGCCCGGGAGACCGTGCTCGGCTCGGTCCTGGACCCGACCACCCCCGCCTACGACATCCAGCAGGCGTGCGGCACCGGCCTCCAGGCCGTCTTCGCGGTCGCCGCCAAGATCGCGCTCGGCGTGATCGACTCCGGCATCGCCGGCGGCGCCGACACCACCAGCGACGCGCCGCTCGGCGTCAACGACGAGTTGCGCCGCACCCTGCTCGCCGCCCGCCGCGCGAAGTCCCTCGGCGGCCGGGCCCGCGCGCTGGCCGGGCTGCGCCCCCGCCATGTCGTGCCCGACATGCCGCGCAACGCCGAGCCGCGCACCGGCCTGTCGATGGGTGAACACGCCGCCGTGACCGCCGCGAAGTGGGGCATCACCCGTGCCGCCCAGGACGAGTTGGCCGCCGCCAGCCACCGCAACCTCGCCGCCGCCTACGACCGCGGCTTCTTCGCCCCCCTGGTCAGCCCCTACCGGGGCCTGGACCGCGACCAGAACCTGCGGCCCGACTCCACCCCCGAGAAGCTGGCCCGGCTGCGGCCCGTCTACGGCGGGCCCGGCGGCACGATGACCGCGGGCAACTCCACGCCGCTCACCGACGGTGCCGCGGTGGTCCTGCTCGGCTCCGAGGAGTGGGCCGCGGCACGCGGGCTGGCCCCGCTGGCGTATCTCACCGCGTACGAGACGGCCGCGGTCGACTTCGCCTCCGGCCGGCCCGACGCCGAAGGGCTGCTCATGGCGCCCGCCTACGCCGTACCGCGCATGCTGGAGCGGGCCGGACTCGGCCTCGGCGACTTCGACTTCTACGAGATCCACGAGGCGTTCGCGTCCCAGGTGCTGGCGACCCTGGCGGCCTGGGAGGACAAGGCGTTCTGCGCGGAGCGGCTCGGGCTGGACGCTCCGCTCGGCCCGATCGACCGCGCGCGGCTCAATGTGGCGGGGTCGTCCCTCGCCACCGGCCATCCCTTCGCCGCGACCGGGGCACGGATCGTGGGCACCCTGGCGCAGCTTCTTGCCGAGCGGGGGTCTTCCGGGCGCGGCCTCATCTCGATCTGCGCGGCGGGCGGACAGGGCGTCACCGCGATTCTCGAACGTCCTTGACGGGACCGCTGATGGTGCCCCGTCCTGTGAGTGCCCGGACCTTGCGGCCCGTGGGCGGCTTGCCGCGCAGTTCCTCGCGCCCCTGAGTATGTGCGGCCACCTCCGCGGAAGGACGACGGCAACCCCCAAGGGGCGCAACCCACCCTCATCTTTCAGGAGCCGCAACCATGTCAACTGAAGCAGGGCAACTGGAGAGTTCGGCACCCCAGACCGTGGTCGTGGACGGCCGAACCGTACAGGCGGCCGTGCCTCCGCTGGTCGAGTTGCCGAGGAGCGGCAGCCTGGCCGACATCCCGTTCACGAACGCGGCCGAGGCTCCGCAGGACATCGTGCTGAGCCGGGAGGGGGTGGACGGGACCTGGCGTGACGTGAGCGCGGCGGAGTTCGGCGCGGAGGTGACCGCGGTCGCGAAAGGGCTGATCGCGGCCGGGTTGAAGCCGGGCGAGCGGTTGGCGATCATGGCGCGGACCAGCTACGCGTGGACGCTGCTGGACTTCGCGGGATGGGCCGCCGGGCTGGTGACCGTACCGATCTACCCGACCTCGTCGGCGTCGCAGATCGCGTGGATACTCGGCGACTCGGGTGCCGCGGCCTGCGCGGTGGAGAACGTGGAGCAGTCCCGGCTGGTGACCGGGCGCCGCGCCGGGCTGCCCGGGCTGCGCCAGTTGTGGCAGCTGGACGCCGGGGCGATCGCGCAACTCAGCGCGGAGGGGAAGGAGTTGCCGGACGCGCTGGTCACCTCGCGGCGGCAGGGCCTTGGACCGGCGAGCACGGCCACGCTGATCTACACCTCGGGCACCACCGGCCGCCCCAAGGGCTGCGTGCTCACCCACGGCAACTTCTTCGCCGAGGTCGACAACGCCACCGAGCTGCTGCACCCGGTCTTCAAGTCGGTGAGCACCGAGCCCGCCTCGACCCTGCTGTTCCTGCCGCTGTCGCACGTCTTCGGGCGGATGGTCGCCGTCGGCTGCCTGCGTGCCCGGGTCCGGCTCGGCCACGCGCCCAGCATCGCCACCGAGGACCTGCTCGCCGACCTGGCCGGCTTCCGGCCCACCTTCCTGCTGGCCATCCCGTATGTGCTGGAGAAGGTCTACAACACCGGCCGGGCCACCGCGGAGAAGATGGGCCGGGCCGCGTCGTTCGACCGTGCCGCCGCGATCGCGCGGCGCTACGGCCGGGCGCTGGTCGCCCGGCAGACCGGCACCGGCCCCGGGCCCTCGCTCGGCCTGCGGATGGCGCACGCGCTGTACGACCCGCTGGTCTACCGCCGGATACGCGCCGCGCTCGGCGGCAAGGTCATGTACGCGATCTGCGGCGGCTCCCCGCTGGGCGAGCGGCTGACCGCCTTCTACGCGGGCGCCGGGGTGATGGTCTTCGAGGGGTACGGCCTGACCGAGACCACCGCGGCCGCCACCGTCACGCCGCCGCTGGCGCCGCGGCTGGGCACCGTCGGGCAGCCGTTGCCCGGCACCGCGGTACGGATCGCCGAGGACGGGGAGGTGCTGCTGCGCGGCGGGCAGGTCTTCGCCGGCTACTGGAACGACCCGAGCGGGGTGCCCCAGGTGGACGGGTGGTTCCCGACCGGGGACATCGGCGAGCTGGACGCGGACGGGTACCTGCGCATCACCGGCCGTAAGAAGGAGATCCTGATTACCGCGGGTGGCAAGAACGTGGCGCCGGCGCCCCTGGAGGACCGGCTGCGGGCCCATCCGCTGGTCGGCCAGAGCATGGTGGTCGGCGACAACCGGCCGTTCGTGGCCGCGCTGATCACGCTGGAGGCGGACGGCCTCACGCACTGGCGGCGGATGCGGCACAAGGAGGAGCTGCGGCTCGCGCAACTGGTCACCGACCCCGACCTGCTCGCCGACCTGCAGAAGGCCGTGGACGACGCGAACTCCACGGTGTCCCGCGCCGAGTCGATCCGCGCCTTTCGGGTGCTTCCGGTCGACTTCACCGAGGACAGCGGCCACTTGACCCCGTCGATGAAACTCAGGCGGGCGGCGGTCGCCACGGACTTCGCCGAGGACATCGAGGCGCTCTACCAGCGATAGCCGCGAACCGGTGCGAAACGGTTCGCCGGTAGGGGCGGTGGAAATACGCCGCGAGCGCCGGCGGCGGAAAAGAGGCAGGGGCCCCGCGCAATTGCGGGGCCCCTTGGTACTGCAGGTTCTGGGCGCGCGATCGCGCCGCTGTCCGTCCGGCTAGTGGAGAACTAGCTGGGGGTGACGTTCTCCGCCTGGGGGCCCTTCGGACCCTGGGTGACGTCGAAGGTCACCGGCTGGTTCTCCTCGAGGGAGCGGAAGCCGGTGGCGTTGATCGCGGAGTAGTGAACGAAGACATCCGGGCCGCCGCCGTCCTGGGCGATGAAGCCGAAGCCCTTTTCAGCGTTGAACCACTTCACGGTTCCGGTAGCCATAAAGCCCTCCTTGGGCCCAAAGGGTTGCCCTGCTCCAGAACCTGCAACTGCGAAGTCTGAAAACTACAAAAGCCTGCGGGTTACATGATCCGCAGGCTTTAGTACTGCAAGGAAACCAAACTGCAACTTGCTGATGAGCCTAGCATGTGGGGTCCGGAGCGGGGAAGGGTTGCAAGATCCTTCTTAAGGCTTCCCGGGGCACCTCCGTTACGGCTCGCCGAGGCACCCCCGCACGGGTCTGCGGCCCCCCAGGAGTAGCGTCCGCCATATGGACACAACCGCGCGTGAAAGCGACAGCGACCGGGTCCGCCCCCGGGTCGGCCACATCCAGTTCCTGAACTGCACCCCGCTGTACTGGGGCCTGGCCAGAACCGGTGCGCTGCTGGACGTGGAGCTGACCAAGGACACCCCGGAGAAGCTCAGCGCCCAGCTCGTCGAGGGCGATCTGGACATCGGCCCGATCACCCTCATGGAGTACCTCAAGCACGCCGACCAGCTCGTGGCCCTGCCCGACATCGCGGTCGGCTGCGACGGCCCCGTGATGTCGTGCGTCATCGTCAGCCAGCTCCCGCTCGACCGGCTGGACGGCCAGCGGGTGGCGCTCGGCTCCACCAGCCGCACCTCCGTCCGCCTCGCCGAGCTGCTGCTCGCCGAACAGCACGGCGTCACGCCGGACTACTACCGCTGCCCGCCGGACCTCTCGCTGATGATGCAGGAGGCCGAGGCCGCGGTGCTGATCGGCGACGCCGCCCTGCGCGCCTCCCTCCACGACGCGCCCCGGCTCGGCCTCACCGTCCACGACCTCGGGCAGATGTGGAAGGACTGGACCGGGCTGCCCTTCGTCTTCGCCGTCTGGGCGGTCCGGCGGGACTACCTCGCCGCGCACCCCGACGCCGTGCACGCGGTGCACCGCGCCTTCCTCGCCTCCCGCGACCTCTCCCTGGAGGAGGTCGACAAGGTCGCCGAACAGGCGGCGCGCTGGGAGGCGTTCGACGAGGAGTTGCTGCGCAGCTACTTCACCACCCTGGACTTCTCCCTCGGCGCCCCCCAGCAGGCCGGCATCACCGAGTTCGCCCGCCGCGTCGGCTTCGCCCCGGGCGCCGGCGTGGAACTCCTGCCCCCCGCCTGATTCCCGGCTTCCCCGCTTCCCGGCTTCCCCACTTCGCCACTTCCCCGCTTCCGCCGGACGCCGGAGCCCGCCGTCGGGCAGTTCGTCGTGGACGTACCGCAGCCGCCGCGGCGGGCGTTCGCGGCGGGCCCGGCGAGATCGGGCCGCACCGAGCCGCACCTGTACCTCCGGGTGGACCGAGTGCATCCCCGCACGCCCCGGGCACGGGTCGCAGGGGGGCGAGGGTGCTGGCGTAGGGTGAGCTGGTCCGATTTCGTATCCTCCGAAGGGCCTGCCACGGTGACTTCTTCGACCGAACTCGCAGCCGTCCTCGACCGCGCTGCCGCAGGGGGCAGGATCACCCCGGAGGAAGCGCTCGACGTCTACCGGTCCGCGCCGCTGCACGCGCTCGGGGCCGCCGCCGACGCGGTGCGGCGCCGTCGTTACGCGGGCACCGAGCACATCGCGACGTACATCATCGAGCGCAACATCAACTACACGAACGTGTGCGTCACCGCGTGCAAGTTCTGCGCGTTCTACGCGGCGCCGAAGGACACCGGCAAGGGGTGGAGCCGCGGGCTCGACGACATCCTGCGGCGCTGCGCGGAGACCGTCGAACTCGGCGGCACCCAGATCATGTTCCAGGGCGGCCACCACCCGGACTACGGCGTCGAGTACTACGAAGAGCACTTCGCCGCGATCAAGCGGGAGTTCCCGCAGCTGGTGATCCACTCGCTGGGCGCGTCCGAGATCGACCACATGGCGCGGATCTCCGGGGTCAGTGCGGAGGAGGCGATCCGCCGTATCCACGCCGCCGGGCTCGACTCGTTCGCCGGCGCCGGCGCGGAACTCCTGCCGGAGCGGCCGCGGAAGGCGATCGCGCCACTCAAGGAGTCCGGCGAGCGGTGGCTGGAGATCATGGAGACCGCGCACGGGCTGGGCGTCGAGTCCACCACGACCATGCTCATGGGCACCGGTGAGACCAACGCGGAACGGATCGAGCACCTGCGGATGATCCGCGACGTGCAGGACCGCACCGGCGGGTTCCGGGCGTTCATCCCGTACACCTACCAGCCCGAGAACAACCACCTGAAGGGCCAGACGCAGGCGACGCTCTTCGAGTACCTGCGGATGATCGCGATCGCGCGGCTCTTCCTCGACAACGTCGCCCACATCCAGGGGTCGTGGCTGACCACCGGCAAGGAGGTCGGCCAACTCTCCCTGCACTACGGGGCGGACGACCTCGGGTCGGTCATGCTGGAGGAGAACGTGGTCTCCTCGGCCGGGGCGAAGCACCGCTCCAACCGGATGGAGCTCATCCATCTCATCCGCACGGCCGGCCGCGTGCCCGCGCAGCGCGCGACCACCTACGAGCACCTCGTCGTCCACGACGACCCGGCGAACGACCCCGTCGACGACCACGTCGTCTCGCACCTCTCCTCGACCGCGATCGAGGGCGGCACCGCGCACCCGGAGCTCAAGCTCCTCGAACCGCGCTGAGCCCGCATCGGGGGCGCTCGGGGGAGTATCCCCAACCCCCCCACCGGCGGGTGGTCCCGCGGCCGACGACGACGGGCGCCCCGTAGGGTGGGACGCGTGACCCGAGCATCCTTGGAGAAGCAGCCGCAGGACGTCGCCGCGATGTTCGACGGCGTCGCGGCGAAGTACGACGTGACGAACGACGTGCTGTCGCTCGGCCAGACCCGGCTGTGGCGGCGTGCCGTGGCGCAGGCACTGGACGTGCGACCGGGCGAGCGGGTGCTCGACCTGGGCGCGGGTACGGCGACTTCGTCGCTGCCGTTCGTGGCGGCGGGCGCGGAGGTCGTGCCGTGCGACTTCTCGCTCGGCATGCTGCGGGAGGGCAAGAAGCGCCACCCGGAACTGCCGCTGACCGCGGGCGACGCGACCCGACTGCCGTTCGCGGACGGGGTGTTCGACGCGGTCACCATCTCGTTCGCGCTGCGCAACGTCCATGACACCGACGCGGCGCTGCGCGAGATGCGGCGGGTGGCCCGGCCCGGCGGGCGGCTGGTGATCTGCGAGTTCAGCCACCCGACGTACCGGCCGCTGCGCACCGTGTACACGGAGTACCTGATGCGGGCGCTGCCCCCGGTGGCGACCAAGGTGAGCAGCAACCCGGACGCGTACGTGTACCTCGCCGAGTCGATCCGCGCCTGGCCGGACCAGCCGGCGCTGGCCGGGCGGTTGAAGGACGCGGGCTGGACGAGCGTGGCCTGGCGGAACCTCACCGGCGGGATCGTGGCGCTGCACCGCGGCGCGAACGGGTAGGCGTAGCCGCCTTCCACGCAACCGGAATGCGGCGTTCCGGGTGGTCGCTGCCGGTAGGGGTCATATGCTGCGGTATCCGCGGGGGGACAGCAACCCCGCTGTTTCCCGGAGTTGCCGATGCCGTTCTGCCCCGCATGCGGGAACCAGGTTGCCGAGGCAGAAGACATCCGCTTCTGCCTGCGTTGCGGCCGCGACCTGACCGCACCTTCTCTTCCCGGGTCGCCTCCGCCGACCGCGCCGGCCACGCCGACGCAGGTCGGGGCGCCGCCACCTCCACCGCCGCCGCCACCACTGTCGTCCTACGGCGCTCCGACCGGACCGATGGCGGGGCCGCCGGGCCAACCTGTCTACGGGCCGGGCTATCCGCCGCCCGGACCGGTCATGCCCTCGCCCGCCGCGGTGTTCGTGCGGAGGGTGTTCACCGGCCGCTGGGAGGGCCCGCTGCTGGTCGCGCTCGGTCCGGCGCTGACCATAGTCGCGGCGGCCCTGGCGATCGCGGGTGTCGCGGGCTCCGGGCTGCCCAGCGGCTCGGTCGGCATGGCCACCCGCACCCGGGCCGCCCTCGCGGCGCTCGTCCAGGGCCTGGGCGGCAACCTCAAGGCGACCTCGACCTACACCGACGAGACCGGGTTCGACGACTCGGACGGCGACAACGGCGACAACAGCGACTCGTCCGACGGCGGCAGCGACGGCGGGGACTTCTCCGACGGCGGGAGTGACGGGTACGACGACGGCTCCGACGGGTATGACGACGGCTCCGCCGGCGGCAGCGACGGCTACGACGACGGCTCCGCCAGCGGGAGCGGCGGCTACGACGACGGTAGCGACGGGTACGACAACAGCTCGGACGGCTCCGACGGCTCGGACGGCTCCGACGGGTACGACTCCTCCGACCCCGGCAGCGACATCGGCTACACCATGAGCGGCAGTGGCAGCGGCGGGCACACGCACACGTACCACGCGTCGCTCTCCGTCCTGCCCTGGACGGTCACGCTGCTGTGGGTCGTGGTGCTGGTGCTCGGCCTGCGGATGCTGCGCAGGCGGCAACTCGGCGCGGCCGCCGTCTCGGGCACGCCCGGCGCGGCCATGACCGCCGACGGCGCAGCCGCCGCCGTGCGGGTCGCACTGCTCGCCGCCGCCGCGGTACTCGCCATCGGCTTCTTCGCCGAACCGCACATCGGCCTGGCGCACGTCACCACCGCGCCGTTCCTGGCCGCGCTGTGGACGTTCGTACTCAGCCTGGTGACGGCGCTGCTCGTGCTGTGCCGTCCGGCGCTGACGGCCTGGCTGGCCGCGCGGCCGGGCGCCGCGGCCACGTACCGGGTGGTCTCCACCACGGCGATCGCGCTGCTGGCCACCCTGCTCATCGCGGGCGCCGTGGTCTTCGTGATCGCGGCCGCGCACTACCACGACCTCACCGGCTGGGGCGTGGCCGCGGCCGGGCTGCTGGTGCTCAACCTCGGGGTGTCCGGGCTGGGTCTGAGCTGGGGGGCGCCGTTCCGCGTGGGCACGACCTACAGCAACAGCAGCAATCACCACGTGTCCTTCGGCCTGGGCGACCTCAACCACGTGTGGGGCGGCTGGTCGGTGGCCGGCACGGTCGCGGGCGGGCTCGGCTGCGCGCTGCTGATCGGGGTGCTCGCGGTCCGGCGGACCCGCAGCCGCCCCGAACAGTTCGCGGTGGCCGCGCTGTTCACCGGTCTGCTGGTTGTCCTGGCCGTGGTCAGCGGCGCGCGCACCGGCGGCGACACGGCCATGACCGGCATGCTCGACCACGTCAGCGTGGGCACGAAGGTGCCCGAGGTGCTGGGTCTGAGCCTGCTGTGGACGTTCGGCGGCGTCCTGGTCGCGCCGTACGTGTGGCGGATGTTCGGCGGCCGGGTGCCGCCCACGGCGTACGCGGCCGGCCCGGGCGTCCCGGCGCCGTACGGCCCGGCCCCCCAGGGCGGCGGGACGTACGGCGGCGGCTACGGCGGGACGTACGGCGCCGTCCCCGGTGCGGTTCCCGGTGCTGTTCCCGGCGGCGCGGTGCCGTCCCAAC
>NZ_JACEGK010000211.1:0-12542 GCF_056859195.1 Streptomyces sp. NH27 | reverse complement strand
CGTCGCCCACCGTCCCGACACCACCCCGCCGACCACGTATTCCGGCCGGAACCTCCCCGTCCGCACCCACGCCTCGCGCCACGCCCAGCCGTGCGCGGCATGGATACGGGACAGCTCCTTGTAGCGCAGCAGCAGGGCGGCGGCGGGGTGGTCGACGTCGCGCAGTTCGTGCGAGCGGGTGGTGCGCAACTGGACTCCGGCCCGGGCGAAGGCGGGCAGCACCTGGGCGGGGGAGTCGGGGTTGACCGGGCGGCCCAGCGCCTGCTGGATGCGCAGCGCGAGGTCGCCCAGGATCGCGGGGCGGGCGCCGCCGGCCGGGCGGGGGCCGAGCAGGCCGGTGAGGAGTTCGTCGTGGACGGTCGCGCTCCACGGCAGGCCGTCCCGGCCCATCTCCACCGCGGCCAGCGCGCCCGCGGACTCCGCGGCGCACAGCAGCAGGGTACGGTCCGGGTGCTCGCTCGCGGCGATCCGGCGCCGCTGGTCGGCGTAGACGGCGCTCAGGGCGGTCAACGGGTCGACGTCCTGCGGCAGATGGTGCCGATCGGCCGCGAACAGCACCGGCTGGTCGTCGGCGCCCGGCTCCGGCGCGTCCCGCGGCTCGGGCAGTTCGTGCAGCCGCGCCCACGCGGCGCCGAGTGAACGCGGCCTGCCGTGCCGCCCGGCCATTCCCAGCAGCAGCGACTCGACGAGCTTCACGTCATGGCAGCGCGCCGGCCGCACCGCGGCGCGCTCCAGCAGCCGCGGATACATCTCGTCGGTGGCCGCCCACACCCAGCGCGGCCGCTCGGCCGCCTCGCCCCGCGCCACCGCCGCGGCCAGATCAGGCACCGTCTCGACCGCCCCGGCAGGCCGCGCGTCCGGGCCGAGCGGGCACAACCGACCTCCGGACCCCACCGGGTCCGGCACC
The DNA here is from genome assembly GCF_056859195.1 of Streptomyces sp. NH27. Lineage (NCBI taxonomy): Bacteria > Bacillati > Actinomycetota > Actinomycetes > Kitasatosporales > Streptomycetaceae > Streptomyces > Streptomyces sp. NH27. The sequence continues at coordinate 11,635 of NZ_JACEGK010000211.1, read as the reverse complement.
ACGGCCACCACGCTCTCCATACCCTGACCCTAGGCGCGACCACCGACAATGCCCCGCCGCCCGCGCTGACCCGGCCCAGCAGCCGCCGTGGGCGGAGCGCGAAAGGTGCCCTCTCCCGCGGACGGGGGAGGGACACCTGGGGTCGGTGGCCCGGCTCGGGCCGGGCGTCGGGGCCGCCGAAGCAAGGGCCAGGGTGTCGGCGCACGCCCCGCCGGCACCCTGCACCCTGCGAGGCGACGGGTGGGGCCACGGCTTCGGTCCCGGCCTGGGCTTCGGCCCCCGGCTCGCGCTACGCGGAGGCGTCGCCGGCCTGCGCGTCGGCGACCGCCTTGTGCACCTCGCCCATGTCCAGCGCGCGCGCCTGGGCGATGACGTCTTCGAGCGCGGGCTCGGGCAGCGCGCCGGGCTGCGCGAAGACCGCCACCTTGTCGCGCACGATCATCAGGGTCGGGATCGACTGGATCTGGAAGGCGGCCGCCAGCTCCGGCTGCGCCTCAGTGTCGACCTTCGCGAAGGTCAGGTCGCCGTGCTTTTCCGACGCCTTGTCGTACACAGGCGCGAACATCCGGCACGGTCCGCACCAGGCGGCCCAGAAGTCGATGAGGACGAAGTCGTTGTCGGACACGACCTCGTCGAAGTTCTCCTTGGTCAGCTCCACAGTGCTCATGCGAGGTGAACGGGCGGCGCCCGCCGGAAATTCCGGGGCCGCGCGGTGCCGTTGTCACTCGTTCGTGTGCCGCGTCCGCCGTCACAGTGGCGCACCCGACTCGTCCTCGTTGATCGGCGTATGGCAGCAACGAAGTGGATTCGCCAGGATCTCACGGTCAGTGGCACCGCCGCGGCCCCGCCTACCGGCGCTCCGGTGGCCTGGCGGCCGGGAAGCACTCCCGGCCCCGGTGTAACGGTTCTGCAAGCGCCTGACGCGCCCCTCTTCGCCGCTCTGGCCGCCCAATGGCAGTCCGCCGGTCGCATGGTGCCCGGCCAGACGGACACGGAGTGGGCCGAACTCGTCGGCCGCGTCCCCCGGCTCACCGGCGTCTGAGCCGGGCCGAGCGCCGGGCCGCGCATGCCGCGCACTCCGCCGCGCGCCCGGCAAGTCCGGCCCGGACCTGATCGGCCCGTCCGCCCGGTCGGCCCGCGGTGGGTGCAGGCCGGCCCCGGTCAGCTCTGGTCGGCCCGGGGAAGGGGGCGGCCGGCGCGCGGTCCGGTATAGGCGCCGATCAGGCGCATACGGAGCGGGGGCTCGGCGTACTCCTCCAAGGCATGGGCGATCCAGCCGGCGGTGCGGGCCACCGCGAACACGGTCTCGCCCGCCTGCGGCGGCATCCCGTGGGAGACGGAGAGCACACCGAGGGCCAGATCGACGTTGGCGTGCAGGTCGCGGTGGTGGGCGGCGGTCGTCGCGACCACCTCGCGCGCCGCACCGAGCGCGGACGCGGCGGCGGGCACCTCGTCGAGGAGCGCGAACAAGGTACGGGCGCGGGGGTCCTCGCCCCGGTAGAGCCGGTGCCCGAGGCCGGGGATGCGCTGCCCGGCCCGCAGGTACTCCGCGACGACCGGACCCGCGCCGCCCTGCGCCGCCACCTCGGCGAGCATGCGGTGGGCAAGCGCGCTGGCCTGTCCGTGCAGCGGCCCGTCGAGGGCGCCGAGCCCCGCCGAGACAACCGCGTACGGGTGCGCGCGGGCCGAGGCGGCGACCCGTGCCGCGACGGTGGATGCGGCCAGGTCGTGGTCGATGAGCAGCGAGAGCGCCGTGTCCAGGACGCGCAGCGCCGCCTCGTCGGCAGGGGTGGCGGTCAGCTTCGGCCACAGCCGCAGTGCCAGCGGGCCGTCGCCCTCGTGGGGACGGCCGACCGGCGGCAGCGCGTCCACCAGTGTCGCGATCAGGCTGCGCGCGGTGCCCAGGACGGCCGGCCCCGACAGGTCGAAGCGCAGCGGGTCCGCGCTCGCCGCCGCCGCGACGGCGACCCGCAGCCGGTCCATCGGGCCGCTCCCGGCAGGCAGCGCACCGGCCACCGTACGGGCCGCGGCGAGCGGCGCAGCGGCGGCGGCGAACCGGGTGCCGGGCCGTAGCACCCCCGTCCACAGCCACTCCGCGACCTCCTCGTAGCCGTATGCCCCGGCGAGGCCGACCGCGTCGACGCCTCGGAAGAAGTACCGGTCGGTCTCGATCAGGGTGATTCCGGTGCGGAGCCGGCCCCAGCCCTCGGTCGTGCCGCCGCCTGGTGCCGCGCCGGGAGCAGCGCCGGATGTCGGACCGGCCGCCGGGTCCGGCTGCGCCGCGGGCCGCCCGCGCCTGGCCAGCACCGCGACCTGCTCCGGGTCGAAGGTGCTGCCCCGGCCGCCGTGTGCGCGGCGGCTGTCCAGCAGCCCGCGGCTGACGTACGCGTACAGCGTCTCCGGCTTCACCCCGAGCCGCCGTGCCGCCTCCCGGGTGCCGATCCGCGCCTCCGCGCCCTCGCCGCCCAACTCGCCGCCAGGGCCCGGGCCCGCGCTCCCGCCCGTGCTGTCGGTGCCGTCGATGCCCGTGTCCTTCCGACCCGGCCGCCCTGCCTGCTTCGGCTGCTCCCTCGTCATGGCCCCACCGTATCTGTACTCGACCTCATCATGCATTGATTCAATCAACATTGACACTCCTGAATCAATCATGGACAGTCAAGTACATACCCAAGGAGGAAGACCATGCCGACCACCGAGCCCAGCGCCCCGATCGACGTACCCCGCGGTCTCAAGGGCGTCGTCGTCACCGAGACATCCATCGGCGACGTGCGAGGGGCCGAAGGCTTCTACCACTACCGGGAGTACTCGGCGGTGGAGCTCGCGCGGACCCGCACCTTCGAGGACGTGTGGCACCTGATGTTCCACGGCACGCTCCCGGACGCGGCGGAACTGGCCGCGTTCCGGACCCGTACGGCCGCGTTGCGCCACCTGTCCGCCGACGTCGCGGCCGCGCTGCCCGCGATCGCCCGCTCCACCGCGCTGTCCGGGCCGCTCGCGGGCCTGCGCACCGCACTGTCGCTGGCGGGGGCGTCCGCCGGGTTCCGCCCGCTGTACGACATCGACCCCGAGCGCCGCCGGGCGGACGCGCTGGCCGCGTGTGCCGCCGTGCCCACGCTGGTGACCGCGCTGCACCGGCTCGGGCAGGGGCTGGCGCCGGTCGAGCCGCGCGACGACCTGCCGTACGCGGCGAACTACCTGTACATGCTGACCGGGCGGGAGCCGGCGCCGGCCCAGGCGCGGGCGGTGGAGAGCTATCTGATCTCCACGGTCGATCACGGCTTCAACGCGTCCACGTTCACCGCGCGGGTGATCGCCTCCACCGGTGCCGATCTGGCCGCCTGCCTGGTCGGCGCGCTGGGCGCGCTGTCCGGCCCGCTGCACGGCGGAGCGCCGAGCCGGGCGCTCGACACCCTGGATGCGATCGGCACCCCGGACCGTATCGACGACTGGCTGCGCGAACGGGTGCTCGCCGGCGACCGGATCATGGGCTTCGGCCACCCCGTCTACACCACCGAGGACCCACGCTCGCGGATGCTCAAGGCCATCGCACGCGACTTCGGCGGTGACCTGGTCGACTTCGCCCTCCAGGTGGAGGAGCGGGCCGAGGCGATACTGGCCGAGCTGAAGCCGGGCCGCGACCTGCACATCAACGTCGAGTTCTACGCCGGTGTGGTTATGGAGCTGTGCGGGTTGCCCCGCGAGATGTTCACCCCGACCTTCGCCGCGGCCCGGATGGTCGGCTGGAGCGCGAACGTGCTGGAGCAGGCGGAGGACAGCAAGATCATCCGCCCGCTGGCGCGCTATGTCGGCCCGCCGCCCGCGCGACCGGTGCCGGCCGCCTGATCCGCTCGTCCTGTTGGGCCCGGGCCGGGCCGCCCGAGTCGCCGGAGATGTGCGCGACTCGGGCGGCCGATCGTGCCATACATACTGACCAGTCGGTAGTCTCTGGAGTCGAGGTTCCCGTCACCCGGCGGGGACCGCCTCACCCGGAGGAGTGGCGACCGTGCGCGCGATCCAGATCACCGAGTTCGGCGGCCCCGAGGTGCTGCGCCTCACCGAACTGCCCGACCCCGTCCCGCAGCCCGGTCGGCTCCTGATCGAGGTCGACTCCGCGGGCGTCAACTACGCCGACACCCACACCGTCGAGAACAGCTACCTGGCGGGCTCCTCGCTGCCCATGGTGCCCGGCGCGGAGGTGGTCGGCCGTACCGCCGACGGCCGGCGGGTCGTCGCCCTCACCGACAACGGCGGCTACGCGGAGAAGGCGCTGGTGGCCGAGCGCCTCGCCCACGACGTGCCCGACGGCGTCAGTGACGGCCAGGCGCTGTCCCTGGTCATCCAGGGCGTGACGGCCTGGCACCTGCTGCGCACCTGCGCGCGGCTCGCCCCCGGTGAGAGCGTCGTGGTGCACGCGGCGGCCGGCGGCACCGGTTCGCTGGCGGTACAGCTCGCCAAGGCGTTCGGCGCCGGCCGGGTGATCGCCACCGCGTCCACCGAGGAAAAGCGCGCGCTCGCCCTGGAACTCGGCGCCGACACCGCCGTCGACGCCGACCCGCAGGACCTCAAGGAGCGCCTGGTCGAGGCGAACGGCGACCACAAGGTCGATGTCGTGCTGGAGATGACCGGCGGCCCGGTCTTCGACGCATCGCTCGCGGCGCTCGCCCCCTTCGGCCGCCTGGTGACGTACGGGATGGCCTCGCGCATCCCGCCGACCCCGATCGAGCCCGCCCGGCTGATGGGCGGCTCGCGCGCCGTGATCGGCTTCTGGCTCGCGCACTGCCTCGGCCGCCCGGGCATGTACCACGAGCCGCTCGGCGAACTGCTCGCCATGACCGCCGACGGCCGGCTGCGCCCGCTGATCGGCGCGGTCCACCCGCTGGCCGACGCGGCCCGCGCCCACGAGGACCTGCGGGCCCGCCGCACCACCGGCAAGGTCGTCCTCGACGTGCGCGCCTGACCCGTACGGCCGCCCGCGGCGCTCCGCGGCGATCCGCGGTGCAGGCCCCTCCCGATACCGTCCGGAGCCAGGTCGTCACCCGTCCGGAGCCCATCCAGAGCCGTCTGTGGGCGACCCCACTCGAATGCCACGACGGAAGTGGAACCGGACGGGACGTCCGAGACGTTGCATCGTTGGGTAGGTAGCCGACAGGCGTACCTGTTCACCAATCTATGGAGTACATCGGGCCGCGGTCTTGCGACCCGCGCCCCGTACGACTCGGGAGGGGCCATGCCACGTAACCGCTTCGCCCCCGACCGGGGACTGACGACCCGCATGGTCGTCACGATGTTCCTGATCGGACTGCTCTACGTCGTCTTCGTCGGCGTGCTGCTCGCTCTGCTGCACGGCGCCTGGCCGATGATCCTCCTCATCGCCGGCGGGCTGTTCATCGCGCAGTTCTGGTTCAGCGACAAGATCGCCGCCTTCAGCATGGGCGCCCGGGAGGTCACCCCGGAGCAGGCCCCCGAGCTGCACGGCGTCGTCGACCGCATCTGCGCCCTGGGCGACATGCCCAAACCCAGGGTCGCGATCGCCGACTCCGACGTGCCGAACGCCTTCGCCACCGGGCGCAACCAGCAGAACACGATGGTGTGTGCCACCACCGGCCTGCTGCGCCGCCTGGAGCCCGATGAGCTCGAGGGCGTCATCGCGCACGAGATGTCGCACGTCGCGCACAAGGACGTCGCCGTCATGACGATCGCGTCGTTCCTCGGCGTGCTGGCCGGTGTGATGACCCGCATCGCCCTGTTCGGCGGCTTCCGGCGCAGCCGCGACCCGGGCAGCAACGCGCTCGTCGTCCTCATCCCGCTGGTCAGCGCCGTCGTCTACGCGATCAGCTTCCTGCTCACCCGGATGCTGTCGCGCTACCGCGAGCTGTCCGCCGACCGCAGCGCCGCCCTGCTCACCGGCCGTCCTTCCTCGCTGGCCTCCGCGCTCACCAAGGTCAGCGGCCAGATCTCCGCCATCCCCACCGAGGACCTGCGCAAGTCCCAGCCGTTCAACGCGTTCTTCTTCGCCCCCGCGCTGAGTGGCGACTCCACCACCTCCAAGCTGCTCTCCACCCACCCGACGCTGGAGCGGCGGCTGGAGCAGCTCAGCCAGATCACCCTCGAACTGGACCGCCGCTGATGGGCTTCCTCGATGTGCTGCTCGGCCGCAGCAAGCCGGTCCGCCCCGACCTCGACCAGCTCTTCGGCCTCACCTCCGCCGCGATCACCCTCCAGGCGGCGAGCGACCTGCGCCCCACCGGCATGGGCGCGGTGTGCTTCGCCGCCGTCGAGGGGGGTGCGTTCGCCGAGATCCAGCAGGACCTGCGCAGCCTGCTGCCGACGGTCGAGACCAGCCAGGACGGATACGGCTACACGTGGCTGCTCTCGCGTCACAGCCCCGAAGAGACCACCGACCTCGTCACCGACCTGCACGCCATCAACTCCGCGCTCGAACAGCAGGGCTTCGGCCCCCAGCTGCTGTGCTCGCTGGTCAGCTTCAAGGACCCCGCCGGCCGTACCCTCGCGCTCGTCTATCTCTACAAGCGCGGCAGCTTCTATCCGTTCTGTCCGCTTCCCGGTGAAAAGCGCGACAGTGCCCTGGAGCTCCAGGTCAAGGCGCTCGTGGCGAACGACCTGCGGCTGGAGGAGGACCTGTCGCGCTGGTTCCCGGTATGGGGAGCGCCGGGGCTCACGGACTGAGCCCGGGCGCCCGGCCGAGGTGAAGCGGGTCCGGTCGCGGACCGGGCGGAGGATCAGGCGGGGCCTTCGGCCGAGCCCGCGGCCGAGGCTGCCTTCTCCCGCTGGAACGCCTCGTTGCCCTGGCCGATCCCGGCGTGCACCTTCGGCCGCCGGGCCCAGGCCGCGCGAGATGTACGCGTACAGGGCGCCCGCGTTGTGCACGTGGTGGCTCATCTCCGCATGGCCGAAGCCGAACATGGCCGGCGCGACACCGACGATCACGAACGGCAGCAGTTCGGGTGCGCCGATCCGGTTGAACAGCGCGCCGGCGGCCACGGTGTCGCCGGGGTGGAATGTGCCGTACGCCAGGTAGTTGAGGTCGATCGGCAGCCGCGGGTACAGCGTGCCGTCCCAGTGCAGCCACCAGTCGAAGCCCGCCCGCACGCTGTTGCGGGCCCGTGCGCTGGTCCAGTACGGCAGCCGGGCCGGATCGTGACGTCCAGTGATCGCGAACAGCCAATCGGTACGCGATAGTTCAGGACAAGGCCGGATCTGTTGTCTCGATGTAGTCCCGTATTGTGTCCGGGGTTTGGAACGGATCGGGACGCGGAGCGTCCGGGTGGGCCGGTCGCCCAACAGGTTTGAGACACGGCATAGTTGACATTCGAAAACCTGATCGCCGCGCGCGGGTGCTGTGCGGCGCAACGGGTGAGTCCAGTGGGGACCAGGTGAATGGACGAAAGTAACGTGGCAAGAGAGGGTGCGCCCGCCGCGTCCACGCATCCACTGGCCCATGTGCGACGCCGACACGGCTGGAGCTACCAGGACTTGGCACGGGTGATCGCGGATCACGCGCGGGTGCTCGGCGTACCGATGGCCGCGCGGCGCGAGAAGGTGTGGCGGTGGGAGCACTGGGGCGTGGTGCCCGAGGTCGACAGCCAGCGCGCGCTCGCCCGCGCGCTGGGCGTCGCCCCGCGCGAGCTCGAACTGCACCCGTGGCCAAACTGGTTGCCCGCTCATACCGGAATGCCCGACGGTCTGCCGTGGGACGCGGACGGCAGCCGCGCCGCGCTCGACGCGCTTCTCGACGACGCGGCGGACGGCTCCCGTGGCTTCCCGCTCGCGGAGGGGGTTGCGCTGCGGAACGCGATCGCCGACTGGGACACGGCCGTCGCCGCGCCGTCAGTACCGTCAACGCCGTCGGATTCCGTCCCGGACAAGAGGGGTCCTGGTTCTGGCGCGTCGGGCGTGCCCGCGGGGACCGCCGGGGCCCGCGCCTCTGCTGCTTCCGAGGGGCGAACCGGCCCCGAATCACGGATCGTTTCCGAACCACGTAGCGTTCCCGGCACGCGAGCCGTTCCCGGCGTATGGGCCGTATCCGGTGCGCGGATCGGCCCCCGCGCCGCCGGCCGTGCGGCCGTATGGTCGGTCGACCCGGGCCGCGGCGCCCAGCCGGTACGCCCAGATCCGGCGCCGGGCTTCACCCGGCGCGCGCGGGTACCCGAACAGGTGGGAGCCCCCGGGACCGTGGACAGCGGGGTGCTGGACTGGCTGGAAGCCGGCGTGCTCGGGCTGCGGCGGCTGGACGACCGGCTCGGCGGCTCGGCCGTACGGCACCGGGTCGAGGCCGATCTGCGGCTGGTCCGCGGGCTGTTGGAGCGGCAACCGCACAGCCCCGCCATCGAGCGGCGGCTGCTGCGGACCGCCGCCGACCTTGCCCAACTCGGCGGCTGGGTGGCCACCGACGGCGGCCGGCACGGCGTCGCCCAGCGCCACTACCTGACCGGACTGCGGCTCGCCCACGCCGCCGGGGACCGCTCGCTCGCGGTCGCCCTGTGGGGCGGCCTCGCGCTCCAGGCCGTAACCACCGGGCATCCGCAGGACGCCGTCGCCGCGTCGGAGGCAGCAGTCCGGGCCGCGGGCGGCACACCTTCTGCGGTACGCGCGCTGGCCGCGATCCGGCTGGCCCGCGCGCATGCCGGGCTCGGCGCCGAGGGCGCCTTCCGGCGGGCCGCCGCCGAGGCCGAACGACGCCTGGACGCCGCCGACAACGAGTCCACCCCGCCCTGGCTGTACTGGTTCGACGCAGCCGAACTCGCCGCCCAGCAGGGCCTGGCGCTGCTCGACCTCGGCCTGCCCTACGAGGCCCGCCCGCTGCTCGAACAGGCCCTGGCGATGCAGGCCCCCTGCTTCGTCCGCGACCGCGCCCTGTACTCGGCGCGCACCGCCCAGGCCCGCGCCCTGACGGGCGATCACGACGCCGCGCGCACCCTCGCCCGTGACGCCGCCCGGCTGGCCCGCCACTGCACGACTCCGCGGCTCACCCTGGCACTTGACGCACTCGCGCCCCTGCTCACCAGCCCCCGCTGACGCCTGGGCCGCGCCCCGGCATACGCGCTGTCCGTGTCGAGGGCGCGTGACTCGGCCCGTCCGTGTCCGCTGCCGCTTGGTTCCATCGTCCGTCCGCTGCCGCTGCCGTGTGGTCTCCTTGCCTTGCCGGCCCGCGGCCCGCGACGGCGTGTCCGATAGCGGCCGCCGCAAGTACCTAACCGTGACTGATTCGCCTGGACGGCTCGCTCCGTAATGTCTTGACCTGCAAGGACACCGCGCAAGCGGCCCGGCTCCGAGTAGCCAGGGCCGAGCCCCGCGAACCGGCCGTTCCGTGGACCACCACGGTCCGGGCGGTCCCGCAGACAAGAACAGGAGCACCGTCATGGCCTCGGCCACATCCACCCTCTCCCCGCCCGCGCCGCACCCCGCCGTCGCGACCGAGGGCCGGTCCGGCCTGGGCCTGCTGGTCCTTCTGGTCGCGACCTTCATGACCGCCCTGGACCTCTTCATCGTCAACGTGGCGATCCCCGCCGTGCAGAGCGACCTGCACGCGGGCGCCGCCTCGATCCAGTGGGTGGTGGCGGGCTTCGCCCTGGCCGTCGCGACCGGCCTGATCACGGCCGGCCGGCTCGGCGACATCTTCGGGCGCCGCCGAATGTTCTCGATCGGGCTCGCCCTGTTCACCGTCACGTCGGCAGCGTGCGGCGTGGCGCCGACCGCCGGCACCCTGATCGCCGCCCGCGTCCTGCAGGGCCTGTCGGCGGCGCTGATGGGCCCGCAGGTGCTCGCGATCCTGCAGTCCGCCTACACCGGCAAGGCGCAGGCCCGCGCGTTCGGCATGTACGGCATGACGATGGGTGTCGGCGCCGTCTTCGGGCAACTCATCGGCGGCCTGCTGATCAAGGCGGACATGTTCGGCCTGGACTGGCGCGCGTGCTTCCTGATCAACGTGCCGGTCGGGCTGGTCACCCTGGCACTGACGCCCCGGGCACTGGCCGAGTCGCGGGCGCCGCGCCGGCCGCGACTGGACAACACCGGTGTGGTGCTGTCGACCGCGGCCGTGGTCGCTCTGGTCCTGCCACTGATCCAGGGCCGCGCGCAGGGCTGGCCGCTGTGGACCTGGCTCAGCCTGGCCGGCTCGGCGGTGCTGGCCACCGCGTTCGTCGCGCACCAGAGCCGGCTGAGCCGGGGGGGCGGCGACCCGGTGCTGAACACCGCGCTCTTCCGCCAGCCGGGCTTCTCGTGGGGCGCGTTCGCGCAACTCGTCTTCTGGACCGGGCAGGGCTCGTTCTTCCTCGTCCTCGCCCTGTACCTGCAGGCCGGTCGTGGCCTGAGCGCCCTGGAGTCCGGCACCGTGTTCCTGGCCATCGGCGGCGGCTACCTGCTGACCTCCACCACCGCCCACCGCATCGCCGCCCGCATGGGCGCCGCCACGGTCCCGGTCGGCGCGCTGCTGATAGCCGTTGGGCTGGGCGGGCTGTGGGCCGCGGTGCACGCCTCCGGCACCACCGGCAGCCTGTGGGAGCTGGCGCCGGGCCTGGCCGTGGACGGCATCGGAATGGGCCTGGTGATCGCGCCGCTCACCCACACCGCGCTGGGCACGGTCCGGGAGGATCTGGTCGGTGCGGCGTCCGGGGTGGTGGCGACCATCCAGCAGATCGGCGGCGCCCTCGGCATCGCGCTGATCGGCATCATCTTCTACGGCGCGACCGGCGACGGCGCTCCGGCCCGCTACCCGCACGCCTTCGGGCTCGGCCTGGAGTTCCTGCTCGCCCTTGAGGTGGCGCTCACGGTGCTGACCGCGACGCTCGCCGTCCGCGGCAGGAAGCACGGGAAGTAACCGCCGGGCCGCGCGGGGCCGTTGCAGCGGCGCGGGACCGTAAAGCGGCGGGCGACCGTACAGCGGCGCGGGACCGTGAGCAGTAAGGAAGTAAGGGGCATCCTCTCAGGAGGGTGCCCCTTACTTCTTTGCACCTCTTGGTCCCGTGTGTCTGTACTCCCGCGTCGCGCGGGGCGGCCGGATCAGACCCGGCGCAGGCGCACCACCGGGATGTCCCGCTCGGTCTTCTTCTGGTACTCCTCGTAGGGTGCGTACACCTCCAGCAGGTGCGGCCACACCCGTGCCTTCTCCTGCGGCGACAGCACCTCGGCCCGCGCGGCGAAGCGCTCGCCGTCCACCCGCAGGTGCACCTCGGGGTTGTCCCGCACGCTCAGGAACCACACCGGGTGCTCGTCGGCGCCGCTCTTCGACGCGACGATCAGATAGTCGTCCCCATCCCGCCCGTAGATCAGCACCGTACGGTGCCAGACGCCGCTGCGGCGCCCGAGGTAGTCGATGAGCAGGCAGGGCGAGCCGTTCATGTCGGTGCCCTCGGTACCGTTGGAGGACTCGTACCGCTCGGCCTGCTCGGCTACCCACGTCGACGGGCTGATCTTCACATTGTTCGGGTCGTACGCACTCATCGGCAACGCTCCATCACAAAGGGTCGGGGCAGTGACGTTCAAGCGTAGGTACACCTGCCCATCGAGCGGCACCGCGACCCGCTGAGCGAGCGCTCAGTCAGCCCTTGCCAAAACTGGAACACGTTCCTAGCATCGCGGAAGTGACACCAGAACCGTCGAACCCGGCCGCCGGCCC
>NZ_JACEGK010000210.1:0-12552 GCF_056859195.1 Streptomyces sp. NH27 | reverse complement strand
GGGCAGCACGCCCGCCTCGACCGCGCCGCGCTCGCCGGCCCGGCGCGCGACCCACGCCGTCCGGGCGCCGGTCGCGGTGGCCAGCCGCAGCACGGCGGTCAACCCGCCGGGCACGACCGCGAGCCGCTCGCCGACCAGGATCACCGCGCCGGGCTTGCGCAGCGCCTCCGCGGCCAGCCGGCCGGCCTCGTCCAGACCGACGCCGCCGGCCAGCGCGTCCAGCCACTCCGATTCGGTGCCGGGCGCGGCCGGCAGCAGGATGCCGCCGGCCTTCTCCAGACCGCGCGAGGTGTGGGTGGCCAGGGCGTACGTCTGCTGCTTGCTGTTGCGGTGCGCCTTGCGCAGCCGCAGGAAGATCCCGGGGGCCTCCTCCTCGGCCTCAAGTCCGGCCAGCAGCACGGTCGGTGCCTGCTCCAGCGCCCGGTTGGTCACCCCGGAGCCGTCGAGGTCGACGCCGTGCCCGGCCACCTGGGCGGCGAGGAAGTCGGCCTCCTCCGCGGAGTGCGGGCGGGCCCGGAAGTCCACGTCGTTGCTGCCGAGCGCGACCCGGGCGAACTTGCCGTACGCGTACGAGTCCTCGACGGTGAGCCGGCCGCCGGCCAGCACCGCGGCCCGGCCGTGCGCCGCGGTCAGCCCCGCCGCCGCGGCGGCCAGCGCCTCCGGCCAGCTGGCGGGGGCGAGTTCACCGTCGGTGCCGCGGATCAGCGGGTGGGTGAGGCGCTCGGGCCGCTGCGCGTAGCGGAAGCCGAAGCGGCCCTTGTCGCACAGCCACTCCTCGTTGACCTCCGGGTCGTTGGCGGCCAACCGCCGCATGACCTTGCCGCGGCGGTGGTCGGTGCGGGTGGCGCAGCCGCCCGCACAGTGCTCGCACACCGACGGCGAGGAGACCAGGTCGAAGGGGCGGGAGCGGAACCGGTAGGCGGCGGAGGTGAGCGCGCCGACCGGGCAGATCTGGATGGTGTTGCCGGAGAAGTACGACTCGAACGGGTCGCTGTCGCCGATCCCGACCTGCTGGAGCGCGCCACGTTCGAGCATTTCGATCATCGGGTCGCCGGCGATCTGCTGGCTGAAGCGGGTGCAGCGCGCGCACAGCACGCACCGCTCGCGGTCCAGCAGCACCTGCGCGGAGATCGGCACCGGCTTCTCGAAGGTGCGCTTGCGGCCCTCGAAGCGGGAGTCGGGGTCGCCGACCGACATCGCCTGGTTCTGCAGCGGGCACTCGCCGCCCTTGTCGCAGACCGGGCAGTCCAGCGGGTGGTTGATCAGCAGCAGTTCCATCACCCCGCGCTGCGCCTTCTCGGCGACCGGTGAGGTGAGTTGGGTGGTGATCACCATGCCGTCGGTGCAGGTGATGGTGCAGGAGGCGACCGGCTTGCGCTGGCCCTCGATCTCCACGATGCACTGGCGGCAGGCGCCGGCCGGGTCGAGCAGCGGGTGGTCGCAGAACCGGGGGATCTCGATGCCCAGTTGCTCGGCGGCGCGGATCACCAGGGTGCCCTTGGCCACCGAGATCGGGATGCCGTCGATGGTGACCGAGATCAGGTCTTCAGGGGGCGGCGCCGGCTGTCCACCGGAGGGTGCGTTCGTAGTGATGGTCACGCGTGGGCCTCCGTACGGGACTTGTCGGCCCAGGCGGTGGAGCGGGCCGGGTCGAAGGGGCAGCCCTTGCGCTCGATGTGCTCCTCGTACTCCGAGCGGAAGTACTTCAGCGAGGAGAAGATCGGGGCGGCGGCGCCGTCGCCCAGGGCGCAGAAGGACTTGCCGTTGATGTTGTCGGCGATGTCCTGGAGCTTGTCGAGGTCTTCCGGCCGGCCCTTGCCGGCTTCGATGTCCCGCAGCAACTGGACCAGCCAGTACGTGCCTTCACGGCACGGCGTGCACTTGCCGCACGACTCGTGGGCGTAGAACTCGGTCCAGCGGGTGACGGCCCGCACCACGCAGGTCGTCTCGTCGAAGCACTGCAGGGCCTTGGTGCCGAGCATGGAGCCGGCCGCGCCGACGCCCTCGTAGTCCAGCGGCACGTCGAGGTGCTCGTCGGTGAACATCGGGGTCGAGGAGCCGCCGGGGGTCCAGAACTTCAGCCGGTGGCCGGGACGCATCCCGCCGCCCATGTCCAGGAGTTGGCGCAGCGTGATGCCGAGCGGGCCTTCGTACTGGCCGGGGCGGGCGACGTGGCCGGAGAGCGAGTACAGCGTGAAGCCCGGGGACTTCTCACTGCCCATCGACTTGAACCACTCCTTGCCGCGCTGGATGATCGCGGGAACCGAGGCGATCGATTCCACGTTGTTCACCACGGTGGGGCAGGCGTACAGGCCCTCCACGGCGGGGAAGGGCGGCCGGAGCCTGGGCTGGCCGCGGCGGCCCTCCAGGGAGTCCAGCAGCGCGGTCTCCTCGCCGCAGATGTAGGCGCCGGCGCCTGCGTGCACGGTGAGTTCGAGGTCAAAGCCGGTGCCCTTGATGTTCTTGCCGAGGTAGCCGGCGGCGTACGCCTCGCGCACCGCCTCGTGCAGCCGGCGCAGCACCGGGACCACCTCGCCGCGCAGGTAGATGAAGGCGTGGTGCGAGCGGATCGCGTAGCACGCGATCACCATGCCCTCGATCAGGGAGTGCGGGTTGGCGAAGAGCAGCGGGATGTCCTTGCAGGTCCCGGGCTCGGACTCGTCGGCGTTGACCACCAGGTAGTGGGGTTTGCCGTCGCCCTGCGGGATGAACTGCCACTTCATGCCGGTGGGGAAGCCCGCGCCGCCGCGGCCGCGCAGGCCGGAGTCCTTGACGTAGGCGATCAGGTCGTCCGGGGCCATCGCGAGCGCCTTGGTGAGCGCTTCGTACCCCTCGTGCCTGCGGTAGGTCTCCAGCGTCCACGACCGCGGGTCGTCCCAGAACGCCGACAGTACGGGCGCGAGCAGCTTCTCGGCCGGTTCGACGGTCATCACTCGCCCTCCTCCTCGGTGGCGTGGTCGGTGGAGTCGCCGTGCGTCTCACCGTGCGTCTCGCCGCTCGGCGAGGCGTCGCGCTGGCCGACCACCTTCGCCGCCGCCAACTCGCCGCGGTGCAGCCGTAGTCCGGCCAGGGAGGCGGGGCCGGCGCCGCCGGTCGCCTCGACCGCGCCCGCGCGCTCGTCGGGGAAACCGGCCAGGATGCGCGCGGTCTCCTTGTAGCTGCACAGCGGTGCGCCGCGGGTCGGGCGGACCTCGTGGCCGGCGATCAGGTCGTCGACGAGTTGCTTGGCCGATTCGGGCGTCTGGTCGTCGAAGAACTCCCAGTTGACCATCACCACGGGGGCGAAGTCGCAGGCCGCGTTGCACTCGATGTGTTCGAGGGTGACCTTGCCGTCCGCGGTGGTCTCGTCGTTCCCGACCCCGAGGTGCTGCTTCAGCTCGTCGAAGATCGCGTCGCCGCCCATCACGGCGCACAGCGTGTTGGTGCAGACGCCGACCTGGTACTCGCCGGACGGCTTGCGCCGGTACATCGTGTAGAAGGTGGCGACCGCGGTGACCTCGGCGGTGGTGAGGCCCAGTTGCTCGGCGCAGAACCGGATGCCGGTGCGGGTGACGTACCCCTCCTCGGACTGCACCAGGTGCAGCAGCGGCAGCAGGGCGCTGCGCGAGCCGGGGTAGCGGGCGATCACCTCCTTGGCGTCGGTCTCCAGCCGGGCCCGGACGTCGGCCGGGTAGTCGGGGGCGGGCATTTCGGGGATGCCCAGGGACACACCGTGGGTGCCGCTCCCCTGTGAGAGCTCGGTCATCGGTCGACACCTCCCATCACGGGGTCGATGGACGCCACCGCCACGATGACGTCGGCGATCTGGCCGCCCTCGCACATCGCGGCCATGGACTGCAGGTTGGTGAAGGACGGGTCGCGGAAGTGCACCCGGTACGGGCGGGTGCCGCCGTCGCTGACGACGTGCACGCCCAGCTCGCCCTTGGCCGACTCGACGGCGGCGTACGCCTGCCCCGGCGGTACCCGGAAGCCCTCGGTGACCAGCTTGAAGTGGTGGATCAGGGCCTCCATCGAGGTGCCCATGATCTTCTTGATGTGGTCCAGGGAGTTGCCCATGCCGTCCGGGCCGAGCGCGAGTTGCGCGGGCCAGGCGATCTTCTTGTCCGCGACCATCACCGGCCCGGGGGCGAGCCGGTCCAGGCACTGCTCGACGATCCGCAGGCTCTGGTGCATCTCCTCCAGGCGGACCCGGAAGCGGCCGTAGGAGTCGCAGGTGTCGGTGGTCGGCACCTCGAAGTCGTAGTTCTCGTAGCCGCAGTACGGGTCGGCCTTGCGCAGGTCGTGCGGCAGGCCGGCGGCACGCAGGATCGGGCCGGTGGCGCCGAGCGCCATGCAGCCGGTCAGGTCCAGGTAACCGACGTCCTGCATCCGGCCCTTGAAGATCGGGTTGCCGGTGGCGAGCTTGTCGTACTCCGGCAGGTTCTTCCGGAACTTCTTCACGAACTCGCGGATCTGGCCGACCGCGCCGGGCGGCAGGTCCTGGGCGAGGCCGCCGGGGCGGACGTACGCGTGGTTCATCCGCAGGCCGGTGACCAGCTCGAAGATGTCGAGGATGTACTCACGGTCGCGGAAGCCGTAGATCATGATGGTGGTGGCGCCCAGCTCCATGCCGCCGGTGGCGATGCACACCAGGTGGGAGGCGATCCGGTTCAGCTCCATCATCAGCACCCGGATGACGCTGGCCCGGTCCGGGATCTGGTCGGTGATGCCGAGCAGCTTCTCCACCGCGAGGCAGTAGGCGGTCTCGTTGAACAGCGGCGTGAGGTAGTCCATGCGCGTCACGAAGGTGGACCCCTGGGTCCACGTCCGGAACTCCATGTTCTTCTCGATGCCGGTGTGCAGGTAGCCGATGCCGGAGCGGGCCTCGGTGACCGTCTCGCCGTCGATCTCCAGGATCAGCCGGAGCACGCCGTGGGTGGACGGGTGCTGCGGGCCCATGTTGACGATGATCCGCTCGTCGTCGGCCTTGCCCACGGTCTCGGCGAGTTCGTCCCAGTCGCCACCGGTGACGGTGAACACCCGGCCCTCGGTGGTCTCCCGCTCCTCGGCCTGCTGAGGTGCGGTGTATCCGTAACTCATGAGTACGACCTCCGCTGGTCGGGAGCCGGGATCTGGGCACCCTTGTACTCGACGGGGATACCGCCGAGCGGGTAGTCCTTGCGCTGCGGGTGGCCGGGCCAGTCGTCCGGCATCATGATCCGGGTGAGCGCGGGGTGGCCGTCGAAGACGATGCCGAAGAAGTCGTAGGTCTCGCGCTCGTGCCAGTCGTTGGTCGGGTAGACCGAGACCAGCGAGGGGACGTGCGGGTCGGCGTCGGGCGCGCTGGTCTCGATCCGGATCAGCCGGCCGTGGGTGAGCGAGCGCAGGTGGTACACGGCGTGCAACTCGCGGCCCTTGTCGCCGAGGTAGTGCACGCCGCTGACGCCGGTGCACAGCTCGAAGCGCAGCGCGGGGTCGTCGCGCAGGGTGCGGGCGACCCGGACCAGGTGCTCGCGGGCGATGTGGAAGGTGAGTTCGCCGCGGTCGACGACGGTCTTCTCGATCGCCTCGGCCGGCGGCAGCCCCTGCTCCTCCAGGGCGCCCTCCAACTCGTCGGCGATCTCGTCGAAGGGGTCGCCGTAGGGGCGGTTGGTGGCGCCGGGCAGCCGGACGGTACGGACCAGGCCGCCGTAACCGGTGGTGTCGCCGCCGTTGGTGGCGCCGAACATCCCCTTGCGGACGCCGATCACCTCGCCGGCGTCATGCCGCTGCGCGGGCACCCCGCCCTCGGCGGGCTCCTCGGGCACGTCGGGCGGGTTCGGGGTGGCGGTCATCGCAGGAGCCCCTTCATCTCGATCGTCGGGAGCGCCTTGCGCGCCGCCTCCTCCGCCTCGCGGGCGGCGGCCTCGCGGTTCACGCCGAGCTTGCCGTGCTGGATCTTCTCGTGCAGCTTGAGAATCGCGTCGAGGAGCATCTCGGGGCGGGGCGGGCAGCCGGGCAGATAGATGTCGACCGGCACCACGTGGTCGACGCCCTGCACGATCGCGTAGTTGTTGAACATGCCGCCGCTGGAGGCGCACACGCCCATCGAGATCACCCACTTGGGGTTGGGCATCTGGTCGTAGACCTGGCGCAGCACCGGGGCCATCTTCTGGCTCACCCGGCCGGCCACGATCATCAGGTCGGCCTGCCGCGGCGATCCGCGGAAGACCTCCATGCCGAACCGGGCCATGTCGTACCGCCCGGCGCCGGTGGTCATCATCTCGATGGCGCAGCAGGCGAGGCCGAAGGTGGCCGGGAAGACCGACGCCTTACGCACCCAGCCCGCCGCGGTCTCCACCGTCGTCAGCAGGAATCCGCTCGGCAGTTTCTCTTCGATACCCATGGGTTGGCTCCTGGTCTCCTCGGTCCCCTGGTCGCCGTCAGTTGCCGTCTGTTGCCGGCGCTCGCTAGTCCCACTCCAGGCCGCCGCGCCTCCACACGTAGGCGTAGGCGACGAAGGCGGTGAGCACGAAGAGGAGCATCTCGACGAGCCCGAACATCCCCAGCCGGTCGAAGGTGACCGCCCAGGGATAGAGGAAGACGATTTCGATGTCGAAGACGATGAAGAGCATCGCCGTCAGGTAGTACTTGATCGGGAAGCGGCCACCACCGGCCGGCTGCGGAGTCGGCTCGATGCCGCACTCATACGCTTCCAACTTGGCCCGGTTGTACCGTTTCGGCCCGATGATCGAGGCCATGAAAACGGAGAAGATCGCGAAGCCGGCCGCGAGGCCGCCCAACACGAGGATGGGCGCGTAGGCGTTCACCGTCCCCCGCTCCTTCCAGTCGACTGTGACTGATGTACGGACCGTGACCGGGGCGGTGCGCCACGCCACAAAATCGCGAAGATCGCGCCTATGTGAGGCAGTTCACAAGCCCAAGCCGCCTGCATCCTATGCCTCCCGGTCTGTGATCTGCGACACGGGGGTCAGCACGAGCTTTGTGATCTCCACCACCTGACCAACGATCATGAAGTCGGATGAGCGGTGATCTTGCGGCGGATGGCACCCAAACGATCACTTCACGTCATATTCGTGGTCGTTCTCGCTGGTCAGAGCGGTGCACGCACTATCAGATCGCCTCCGTGGCAAGCAAATTGGCGATGGACGAATCGCCGTGATAGCGCCGCCGAACCCGCCCGGGTGAGCCGCGGAACCCGGGAATGACGCGCGTGAAACCGTGCACGAGCGCATACGGCACCGGAGCCATGAAAACGGACCAAAGCACCCGTCAAGCAAGATCGCGAAACGGGCAATTGAGCCGTGGGCACGTCAACTGTGGCGCATCCCACCTTTATTGAACGGAACCATTCGTTCCTGATAGCCAGGGACCCATGTCCCCGAACACATCCCGGACACAGATGTCCGACACGCATACCCATACCGGCCGCCGACGGCACGCGGCGCCCCGTGACCCGAAGTGGGTTCGCCGGGCCGGACTCGTCGGCGGCGTCGTCAGCGCGTTCGCCTTGTGCGGCGCGGCCGCTCCGGCCATGGCCGAGACCACGCACACCACCACGGCCGCCTCGGCGCCGTCCGCGCAGGCGGCTCAGGCGGCTCAGGCGGCTCAGACGGCGCAGACCGCGCGGGAGCTCAACGCCCGTGCGGCGACGCTCTCCACGGCGGCCTCCGCTCAGCAGGCCATCGCCGCGCTGGAGCGGGAGGCGCTGTCCGCCGCCCTCACCGCCGACCGGGAGAAGGCCGCCACCGACGCGGCGAAGACCGCGGCCAAGGCGCACCAGGCGGCGCTCCGGAAGGCCGAGGCCGCCGCGAAGGCGGCCAAGGCCGCCAAGGCGCGGGCCACGCAGGCCGCTTCGCGCTCCACCACCAGGACCGCGCTCAGCCCGACCGGGCAGAGCTCGGTCGCCGCGACGCCGACCGCGACCGTCACCGCGGCCTCGTCCAGCAAGGTCGACCAGCTCATCGCGTTCCTGAAGTCCCAGCTCGGCAAGCCCTACGTGTACGGTGCCACCGGCCCCGGCTCGTACGACTGCTCGGGCCTGACCCAGGCGGCGTTCGCCTCCATCGGCGTCGACATCCCGCGGACCTCGCAGGACCAGTCGACCGTCGGCACGCCCGTCTCGATCTCCGCCCTCCAACCCGGCGACCTCATCTTCTGGGGCGGCCAGGGCAGCGCCTACCACGTGGGCGTCTTCATCGGTGCCGGCCAGTACCTGGACGCGGCCAACTCGTCCACCCCGGTCGCCATCCACCAGCTCGCGGACTACATGCCCGACTGGGCGGTCAACGTCCTCTGAGCCGCGCCCCCGAGCGCGTTCCTCATCCCTACTCCCCCATCAACGGCGGGAGGTGGCCACGTCACGCCCTCTTCCGGGCCGGCGCGGACCGCCTCCCGCCGTTTTTCTTCCTTTTACTCCGCTTTGCCCACCGGCCGCAACGTCCAATCGCTCGCCTGATACAGCCGTGCCAGCCCCTGGTTCGGCTGTCGCTCACCCATAACGCCCCCCACTCGCCGTCGTGCTTAAAGCTTTTGACAACGGACCCACGTCTCCACGATACCTCTCTGTGTGATCAACTGGTTTCATAGAGACATGATGGATATCCCGGTGGCTGCAACTCCGGGTATCGACAGGAGAGGGGTCCACACAAATGGCGCAGAAGACCGTCCCTTGGGGTGCTGGCAGGATGGAGCCGTACGCGGCCACCGCCGCGATCCCGGGATTCAACCCCGTGATCGATCCCGAGACCCAGATGCCGTGATCGTGGACGACGAGGGCCGCACGGTCGAGTTAGGAGGGCACGGCACCAGTACCAGTGGTGTCACGCCGACACATACTGCCCCTGGAGACGGCGCAGAGCCGGGCGGGGCGACCGACTCGGATGTCACCGAGACCTACGATCAGGACCAGTCTGACTGATGGACCGACACAGGTCGGTGCTGGTACTGACCAACAGCCACGATGTGACTTCGGATGTGGTGTTGCGGATACTGGCCGCACGACAGGTTCCCGTAGTCCGTCTCGACCCGGGCACCGACCTGCACGCGGGCGCCTCGCTGTCCGCCAGGTACGGCACGTGCGCACAGCGGGGCGTCCTGCGCACCCCGACTCGGAAGCTCGATCTCGCACACGTACGGTCCGTCTGGGTCCGCAGGCCCTCGCCCTACGCGGGCCCTACCGGGCTCGACGGACAAGACCGCAGATTCGCCGCAGCGCAGCATTCGTGGGGAACCGGGGGCATCCTCGCTTCCCTCCCAGGAGCACGCTTCGTCAAACCACCCGTGGAACAACCGCGCGGCCGAGCACAAGCCCGCTCAGCTTGCCGCCGCGCAACGAAACGGGTTCCTGGTGCCCAACACCCTCATCACCAGTGACGAACAGGAAGTCCGGGACTTCGTGGCGCGCCAGCCCGGCACGGTGGTGTACAAACCCCTGTGGAACATGCCCTACCGGGTGGGCGGCCGGCCGCACAGTGTCTGGGTGCGCGAGGTGGACGAGCGTGAGATCACGGGTGCTGTGGCCGTCTGCCCGCACATGTTCCAAGCCACGGTCGATAAGGCGTTCGACGTGCGGGTAACCGCCGTGGGCGACCAGCTGTTCGGGATCCGCATCGACAGCCCCGATCTCGACTGGCGCCACCGGCAGGACCTCATGCACCGCACACCGATCGCCGTGCCGGAGACGATCGTATGCTCCATCGCTTCCTACCTCGGCGAATTCCGCCTGGTCTACGGGGCGTTCGACTTTGCCGTGACTTCTGACGGCGCCTGGTACTTCCTGGAGTGCAACCCCAACGGACAGTGGGCCTGGCAGCCGGCCAGGACCACCGACGCCATCGCGCACGCCATCTGCGACGTACTACAGAAGGAATCCGACCTGTGAGTACATCCGCTCAACTGCGCGCCACCCTGGCGGACATGCTCGCCGAGGACGGCACTCTTGCGGACCCCGCGTGGCGCGACGCCCTCCAAACGGTTCCCCGGGAGCTGTTCACACCGTCCTACTTCGAACAGGTCCCGGACAGTGTGCCGATCCGCTACCGGCCCGTCCACCAGGGTCAAGACGGCTGGCTGGAAGGCGTCTACGCCGACCGAACGCTGATCACCCAGCTCGACGGCCGCATCCGACCTGACGACGTACGGGGTCGTACCGTGACGGGGTCTCCCTCCTCGTCGTCCACCCTTCCCTCACTGGTGCTGCGCATGTGGCACCAACTCGACGTCGAGAAGGGCCACCGGGTGCTGGAGGTCGGGACCGGGACCGGATACTCGACCGCCATCGGGGCACACCGCATCGGGAACGCCACTCTCACCAGCATCGAGTACGACCCGGTGGTCGCGCAGGCGGCCTCCGCGGCACTCGGGGAAGCCGGGTATGCTCCCCGGCTGGTCGTCGGGGACGGCTTGCGCGGCGATCCGGAGGGGGACACGTACGATCGCCTGATCGCCACCTGCTCGGTCCGATACATCCCCATGGCGTGGCTGCACCAAGTGCGGCCGGGCGGGAAGATCCTGGCGACGCTGTCCGGTTGGGGCTACGCGTCCGGGTTGGTGTTGCTCACGGTAACCGGCCCCGGTACCGCCACCGGAAGGTTCCTGCCCGGGTACACCAGCTTCATGATCGCCCGCCCGCACGACCGGCCGCCTCGCCCGGCGCTGGCCATGCTGCCCGGTGAGGAGCGTCCGAGCCTGATCGACCCCGCGGTCATCAGTACCTGGACCGGTGGTTGGGTTGCCCAGCTCGCCGCGCCCGCGGCAGAACGGATGGGGGCGGGAACGGAACAGGTCCTGTGGGACGTGTCCACCGGCTCACAGGCTCGGACCGCGCCCGGACCGGACGGCGGCTGGACGGTCGTACAGCGCGGGCCCGTACGGCTGTGGGACCAGGTCGAAGCGGCCGTACAGCGCTGGCAAGAGGCCGGCGCACCACACCAGGATGCCTTCGGCCTCACCGTCTCAGCAGTCGGGCAGCGGGTGTGGATCAACACCGAGAGCGGCCCCAGCTGGGATCTGCCCATCTGACCACCGCCTGCCCCGGAGCCGCGCAGGCCCGGGGCAGCACGTTCGGTGCGGCGCCCAGGGTGTCAGGCGCGCGGGGTGATCTTGGTGAGGCCGTTGATGATGCGGTCCATCGCGTCGCCCCCGGTGGGGTCGGTGAGGTTGGCGAGGAGCTTCAGGCAGAAGCGCATCAGCATCGGGTGGGTCAGGCCGCGTTGGGTGCACATCTGGAGGACCTTCGGGTTGCCGATCAGCTTCACGAAGGCGCGGCCGAGGTTGTAGTAGCCGCCGTAGGTGTCCTTGAGGATGCGCGGGTAGGCGGCGAGCGCGAGTTCGCGCTGCCCGGCGGTGGCGCGGGCGTGTGCCTGGGTGATCACGTCAGCGGCGATCTGCCCGGATTCCATCGCATAGGCGATGCCTTCGCCGTTGAACGGGTTGACCAGCCCGCCCGCGTCGCCGACCAGCAGCAGACCCCGGGTGTAGTGCGGCTGGCGGTTGAAGGCCATCGGCAGGGCGGCGCCGCGGATCGGCCCGGTCATGTTCTCCGGGGTGTAACCCCAGTCCTCCGGCATGGAGCCGACCCACGCCTTGAGCACCTCGCGCCAGTCCAGCTCGCGGAAGGCAGCCGAGGAGTCGAGGATGCCCAGACCCACGTTGGAGGTGCCGTCGCCGAGGCCGAAGATCCAGCCGTAGCCCGGCAGTTGGCGCGGGACGGCGCCGCGCCGGTCCCACAGCTCCAGCCAGGACTCCAGGTAGTCGTCCTCGTGCCGGGGCGAGGTGAAGTACGTCCGCACCGCGACACCCATCGGGCGGTCGTCGCGGCGGTGCAGGCCCATCGCCAGCGACAGCCGGGTGGAGTTGCCGTCGGCGGCGACCACCAGCGGCGCGTGGAAGGCGGCCGGGGTCTTCTCCTCGCCGAGCTTGGCGGTGACACCGGTGATCCGCCCGGTGCGGTCGTCGACGATCGGCGCGCCGACGTTGCACCGCTCGTACAGCCGCGCACCGGCCTTCACGGCCTGCTGGGCGAGGAGGTCGTCGAAGTCATCGCGCCTGCGCACCAGTCCGTAGTCCGGGTAGGCGGCCAGCTCCGGCCAGTCCATCTCCAGCCGCATACCGCCGCTGATGATGCGCAGGCCCTTGTTGCGCAGCCAGCCCGCCTCCTCGGAGATGTCGATGCCCATCGACACCAGCTGCTTGGTGGCGCGCGGGGTCAGCCCGTCGCCGCAGACCTTCTCGCGCGGGAAGGCGGTCTTCTCCAGCAGCAGCACGTCGAGACCGGACTTGGCCAGGTAGTAGGCGGTCGTCGAACCGGCGGGCCCGGCGCCGACGACGATCACATCGGCGCTGCGCTCGGACAGTGCGGTGTCGGTCACGTGGGCTCTCCCGGTTCGGCGAAGGGCTGTTGCTGGTGAGGGACGTCAGGTGCTGGGACGTCATGCCGAGTGTATGAGGCCGCCGCCCCGCGTGGAGCGGCGGCTCTCGGGAGAGCGGCCGGTCAGCGGTGGTCGGGCGGCTGCTTGCGCAGCCGGTCCGGCTCCACCACGCCGAGGTCGTGCACGGTGGGCTCCGCCGGCG
>NZ_JACEGK010000209.1:0-12558 GCF_056859195.1 Streptomyces sp. NH27 | reverse complement strand
GTCCTGTCCCGTCCGCCTGTCCGTTCGGGTCCTACCCGGTCCTGCGGGCGCGCAGCCGAGCGCACGGGATCGCCCGGGGGAGTGCGACCGCGCGGCGCGCGCCCCCCCGGCCGGGATGGCGCCGCGCCGCGGTGCCGGCTGCCGACCGGCGCACGGGCCTCGGCGGCGGCGACCGCCTTCGGTAGCCTGACCGGCATGGACACCGCATCCCTCAGCTTCCGCCCCGCGACCCCAGCCGACGTGACCGCGCTCGTGGCACTGGTCGAGTCCGCCTACCGCGGCGATGCCAGCCGGACCGGGTGGACCACCGAGGCGGACCTCATCGAGGGGCAGCGGACCGACCCGCAGGGCGTGCTGGACGTGGTGGAGAAGCCGGACAGCATGATGCTGGTCGTCGAGCGCGACGGTGAGCTGGTGGCCTGCTGCCAGCTCGAACACCGCGGACTGCACGCCTACTTCGGCATGTTCGCGGTCCGCCCGTCGCTCCAGGGCGCCGGGCTCGGCAAGGTGATCATCGTAGAGGCCGAGCGCGTCGCCGCGAAGGAGTGGGGCGTGTCCGAGATGCACATGACGGTGATCAGCGCCCGCGAGGACCTGATCGCCTGGTACGTGCGCCGCGGCTACACCCGCACCGGCGAGATGTCGCCCTTCCCCTACGGCCAGGAGCGGTTCGGCCTCCCGACCCGCGACGACCTGCAGTTCGAGCTGCTGACCAAGCGGCTCGGCTGACCGCGGCCGCTTTCGGTACGGCCGCGGCTCACAGCCGCCCGGCCGCCGTGATGCGCCGCAGGAAGTCCCGGGTGCGCTGCTCGCGCGGGGCGCCGAAGACCTCGGCGGGAGTGCCGCGCTCCAGGATCACGCCACCGTCGAGGAAGCACACCTGGTCGGCGACCTCGCGGGCGAAGGCCATCTCGTGGGTGGCGATCACCATCGTCATGCCCTCCTCCTTGAGATCGCGGACCACCGACAGCACCTCGCCGACCAGTTCCGGGTCGAGCGCGGCGGTGATCTCGTCGAGGAGCAGCAGCCGCGGCCGGGTGGCGACCGCGCGCAGCAGCGCGACCCGCTGCTGCTGGCCGCCGCTGAGCCGGTCCGGGTACTCGCGGGCGCGGTCGGCGAGGCCGAGCCGTTCCAGCAACTCCCGGGCGTGGCTCTCGGCCTGCTCCCGCGGCTCCTTGTGCACGCGGCGCGGCGCGAGGGTGATGTTGTCCAGCACGGTCATGTGCGGGAAGAGGTTGTACGCCTGGAAGACGACGCCGATCCGGCGCCGTACGTCGTCGACGTCGGTGCGCGGGTCGGTGATGTCCTCGCCGTCCAGGAAGATCGCCCCGTCGTCGATGTCCTCCAGCAGGTTCGCGCAGCGCAACAGCGTGGACTTGCCCGAGCCGGACGCGCCGATCAGCGTGGTGACGGTGTGCGCGGGCACGTCGAGCGCGATGTCCCGCAGCACCACCGTGTCGCCGTAGGTCTTGCGCACGGCCTCCAGTCGCAGCACGGGTTCGGCGCGCAGCGCGGGCTCCGGCCCGGCCGCGGGTGCCGGTGCGTTGGCGGCGGCCGGGCGTTCGCCGCTCTTCGCCCCGCCCGCGCCGATACCCGACCCGCCGGCCTCGACCCTGACGGCCTTCGTCCCGCCGGTCCCCGCCTCGCCGCTCTTCGCCCCGTCCACCGGGCCCTTCGCGCTCATACCGCGCCTCCCTGCGACTGTCGCCGGTTCATCCGCGCGGCCACCCAGTCGGTGAAGCGCGTCATGGGGATGGTGATCGCCACGAAGATCAGACCCGCGATGACGTAGGGCGTGTAGTTGAAGTCGCGGCTGGCGATGATCTGCGCGGCGTAGACCGCGTCCACCGCGCCGCCGATCGAGACCAGGCCGGTGTCCTTCTGCAGGGACACCAGGTCGTTGAGGAGTGGCGGCACCACCCGGCGTACGGCCTGCGGCAGCACGACGTAGCGCATCGCCTGGGCGTTGCTGAGGCCGAGCGAGCGGGCCGCGGCGCGCTGGCTGGGGTGCACGCTCTCGATGCCCGCGCGGAACACCTCCGCCACGTAGGCGGTGTAGGTCAGGCAGAGCGCGAACGCGCCCAGCAGCACAGGGTTGTTGGTCACCCCGGTCAGCCGCAGCGCCGGGACGCCGAAGACGCACAGCAGGATGCAGATGATCAGCGGCAGCCCGCGGAAGAAGTCCACGTAGGCCGTCGCCAGGGCGCGGACGGGGAAGAACACCGGGCCGCGCAGGGTGCGCAGCAGCGCCATCAGCAGCCCGGCGACCAGGACGACCGCGCCGCACACCGCCAGCAGCCGCAGGTTCAGCCACAGGCCGTGCAGGATCGGGTGGAGGGAGATCCGCGCGTAGTGGGCGTCGAAGAACGTCTGCCGGGTGCGGTCCCAGCCGGGCGAGTTGACGATCAGCGCGTACAGCACGGCCGCCGTCGCCAGCGTGCTGGCCGTGGCGACGGCGAACGCGCGGCGGGTGCGGGTGCGCCGGTAGTGCTCCCGGGCGAGCCGTCGCGCCGAGGGGCGGTACGGGTCCGCGCCACCCTTCGCCCCGCCGGCCGGGTCAGGCCCGCTGCCGGGCGCGGGTGCCTGCGCCGCCGCGGGCGGCACGGGCACGGCGATGTCCCCGCCGCCGCGCTCCTGCCCGTCCTGGACGGTCACTTGAGCACCGGGGCGTTCACCGCGTCGGACAGCCACTTCTTCTCCAGCGCGGCGAGCGTGCCGTCCTCGCGCAGCGCCGTGACCGCCTGCGAGACGCACGGCGTGAGCTTGCTGCCCTTGTCCAGCACCAGACCGAACTGCTCCGGCGTGGTGCCCGTGGTGTCGAACTGCCCGATCACCTTGGCGCTGGGGACCTGGGCGCCGGTGACGTAGAAGGCGGTGGGCAGGTCGACCACGATGCCGTCGACCTGGCCGTTCTTGAGGGCGGCCACCGCGAGGTCGTTGCGCTGGAAGACCGCGGGCTGCTTGCTCGGCTTCACCAGGTCGTCGATGACGTCGAGACTGGTGGTGCCGACCTGGGCGCCCAGCTTCGCGTTCTTCAGGTCGGCCAGCGACTGCGCCCCGGCGATCTTCGAGCCCTTGGGCGCGACGACCACCTGCCGAACGTCGTAGTAGCCGGGGGAGAAGTCCACCGTCTTCTGGCGCTCGGGGGTGATCGAGATCTGGTTGATGTCCACGTCGAAGTTCTTGGCGCCCGGCGAGAAGGCGCTGTTGAACGGCACCTTCTGCCAGACCACTTGGTCGCTGCCGTAGCCGAGCTGCTTCGCCACCGCGTAGGCGACGGCCGATTCGTAGCCCTTGCCGCTGGACGGCTTGTTGTCGACGAACCAGGGGTCGTACGCCGGGTTGTCGGTGCCGACGGTGAACTTGCCCGCGGTGTGGGTGGCGAGCGAGCCGGGGCTGCACGAGCCGGCGGTGGTGCCGGCGGCGCTGCCGGACGGCGAGGACTTCGCCGACGAGTCACCGTCGTCCTGCGGGGAGCAGGCGGCCAGCGCCATGGTGAGCAGGGCGGCCGCGGCGAGGGCCGCGCGATGACGGGACGGGAGGATCGCGGGACGCATGGCGGGACCTTGGCATCCGACGGGTGGATCTGTCCACGCGATTCGGAACTCCGTCCGGATGCCGGACGATTGTGTCCGCGGTGTGTCCGGTCGTACGCGGTCGGTCGCCATGGCGTCGCGCCAGGTGACGGCTACCGGGCCGCGACTCCGTCCCTTGCCGCGCGGTCGCGGCCCAGCGCGGGTGGCAGGTCGGTGGCGGCGCCGTCCAGGCCCAGCGCGCGGGTCAGCGCCCAGTCCTGCGGGGTGTTGACGCTCCAGGCCATGACGGCGATCCCGGCCGCGTGGCAGCGGCGTACGACGTCCAGGGTGAGCTGGGTGAGGTCGAGGCTGACCAGGCGGGCGCCGACCGCCTGGGCGCGCGGCACGATGTCCGGGCCGAGGTCCCCGGCGACGAGCACGGTGGCGACCTCGGGCAGCAGGGTGTGGATCTCGGCGAGCGCGTCGTCGTGGAAGGACAGCACACTGACCCGGCCGGTCTCGTGGCGCTCCCGCAGCACCGAGGCGAGCACCCTTGCGGCGGCGGCGTCCTTGATCTCGGCCTGGATCGGGAGCGTCACGCAGTCCAGGACTTCCTCGAAGACCGGCACCCGCTCGCCCAGCCCCGCGTCCAGGCGGAGGATCTCGGCGAGGGTGAGATCGCGGATCGGACCGGTGCCGTCGGTGGTGCGGTCGACCGAGGCGTCGTGCATGACGACCAGGGCGCCGTCCTTGCTCAGGTGCAGGTCCAGCTCGACCTGGTCCACCCCCTCGCGCTCCGCGCGGCGGAAGGACCGCAGGGTGTTCTCCGGCTCGACGCCCATGACCCCGCGGTGGCCCACGGTGAGGAAGCTCATGAGGGCACCCTAGTGCCCTGGGCGACCCCGCCGGGTGCCCCTTCCCGCCGTCCTTCCCCGGTGCCGCCGTGGCTTTCGGCCGATCGTGCCGTGCGTCCGGGCACACCTCGGCATCCACCGCAACTTTTAGCGCCCCATCCTGGCGTCGAGCCGTAAAAACAGCGGCCTTCGGCGGCCTTGGCCGCACAATCTCAAGGAAGCGGCCTTGAAGACGGGGCCCGGCCATGGCTACGCTGTTCGCACGACAGTTTCTTTTGCGGAGGAGGGGTCATGGGCGAAGTTCTTTCGTCGAAGGTGGCGACCGGAGGCGGTGTATCCGGCGAAGGCGTGCTCGGACACCCCCAGTGGCCGGTCCTGAAGCAGGCGGTCGAGGCAATCAGGCCCTGGCAGCGCAAGGACGGTTCGATCGACTTCGACGCCGAGGACGCGCCCACCCGCGACGACGCCGTCCGCACGCTCGGCCGTGTCGTCGACGCCCTCGAACAGCTCGCGCCGCTGCTGCCGCACGACGAGGCGTACCACCGCGCGCTCGTCGCCGACCTGCGCCGCTGGGCCGACGGCGGCTTCGCCGTACCCGACTTCCTCGACTCGCTGCTGGCCTTCCAGCCTGCCGCCGACCGCCGCGACGGCCTCCAGCACCTGGTCGTCTTCCCGATGTACACCCAGAACGGCAACCCGGACCGCAACCTCGAAGCGGTCGTCTTCCGCGTGGTGTGGCCGGAGTGGCTCGCCGAGCTGGAGCGCACCCGCTACGACAACCCGCTGTTCGTGCCGATCACCTTCGAGGACTTCACCCCGGGGTACGACACCAACTCCGCGGTGCTCTTCCCCGAGACCGTCGCCGTGCGCAAGGCGCCGGACCGCTGGACCTGGGGCGCGATCTTCTGCGACCGCGAGGCCGCCCGCTTCCGCGCGGTCACCTCCGCCGCCGTGGAGACCCTCGGTCTCGACCTGCCCGAGGACGCGACCCGCCTGGTCGACGACCAGGAACTCGCCCAGCAGACCTACGTGCTGTGGGACATGATCCACGACCGCACCCACAGCCACGGCGACCTGCCGTTCGACCCGTTCATGATCAAGCAGCGCGCCCCGTTCTGGATGTACGGCCTGGAGGAGCTGCGCTGCGACCTGACCACCTTCAAGGAGGCGGTCAAGCTCCAGGCCGAGGGCCACCCGATGGGCCTGGGCGTGCAGTACGCGATCCTCTTCGACCGGCTCTTCCGCTTCCCGGTCACCGGCGAGCGGGTGCGCAACTACGACGGCCTCGGCGGCCAGTTGCTCTTCGCCTACCTGCACAAGCACGACGCTGTACGCTGGACGGACAACACCCTGCACATCGACTGGGAGCGCGCACCCCAGGTCACCACGCAACTGTGCGGCGAGATCGAGACGCTCTACCGCGACGGCATCGACCGGCCCAAGCTCGTGCACTGGCTGGCCGCCTACGACCTGGTCGCGACCTACCTCTCCCCGCACCCCGGCTCGGTCTGGGCCAAGGGCGCGGACGCTTTGGACCTGTCGCTCCCGCCGCGCAAGCTGGTGGACGACGTGCTGCCGGACGAATTTCCGCTCAGCATGTTCTACGAGGCCCTTGCGAAGAAGCTCCGCGAGGTGATCGCCTCGACCAAGGGCATCACCGGCGACAGCGCGCTACGAGGCGCCGCATGACCGGTGCAGGCGAGGAGGCGGAGATGACGACCGACACGTACGCAGGCGGACTCGACGGCGCGGTGATCGCGGTCGCGGGCGCGGCAGGACCGGCCGGGCGGGCGGTCCTCCAGCGGCTGGCCAGGGCCGGCAGCCATGTGGTCGCCGCCGACGCCGACCCCGAGCGGCTGGCGCAGGCGGTCGACGCGGCGCGCTACGACGCGGGCGGCGCCGACATCACCGGCGAGGTGGTGGACCTGCTGGACCTGGAGGCCGCCCAGGACTGGGCCGGCCGGATCGAGAAGGACCACGGCCGGGTCGACGGCCTGGTGCACCTGGTCGGCGGATGGCGCGGCTCCGCATCCTTCCCGGAGACCGAACTCGCCGACTGGGACGTGCTGCACGACCTGCTGGTGCGCACCGTCCAGCGCACCACGCTCGCCTTCCACGACGGCCTGCTGCGCAGCCCCGGCGGGCGGTATGTACTGATCAGCGCGGCCGGCGCCAGCGCGCCCACGGCCGGCAACGCGGCGTACGCCGCCGCGAAGGCCGCCGCCGAGGCGTGGACGCTGGCCATGGGCGACTCGTTCCGCAAGCTCGGCGGTGAGGTCCCCAGTGCGGCGGCCACCGTACTGGTGATCAAGGCGCTGGTGCACAATGAGATGCGGGCCCAGCGCCCGAACGCCAAATTCGCCGGCTTCACCGACGTGCGCGACCTCGCCGAGGCCATCGCGGACGTGTGGAATGCAAGCCCTCAGAAAGTGAACGGGACCCGACTGTGGCTGACGCCCCGACCGTGACCGAGTCCACCGACGCCGCCTCCGCCCCGGCCGGCTCCACCGACGCCGTACGGCGGCACGACCCGGGCGTGCGGGGTTTCGCCAGCGACAACTACGCCGGGGTCCACCCCGAAGTGCTGGCCGCCCTCGCGCTGGCCAACGGCGGCCACCAGGTGTCATACGGCGCCGACGTGTACACCGAGCACCTCCAGGAACTCTTCCGCGGCCACTTCGGCCCGACCGCCGAGGTCTTCCCGGTCTTCAACGGCACCGGCGCCAACGTCACCGCCCTCCAGGCGGTCACCGAGCGCTGGGGCGCGGTGATCTGCGCGGAGTCCGCGCACATCAACGTCGACGAGTGCGGCGCGCCGGAGCGGGTCGGCGGGCTGAAGCTGCTCACGGTGCCCACCGAGGACGGCAAGCTCACCCCCGAGCTGATCGACCGGCAGGCGTACGGCTTCGACGACGAGCACCGCGCGCAGCCGCAGGTCGTGTCGCTCACCCAGAGCACCGAACTGGGCACCTGCTACACCCCGGAAGAGATCAAGGCGATCTGCGACCACGCCCACGCGTTGGGCATGGCCGTGCACATCGACGGCGCGCGGCTCGCCAACGCCGCGGCGAGTCTCGGCGAGCCGCCGGCCCGCTTCACCACCGACGCGGGCGCGGACATCCTGTCCGTCGGCGGCACCAAGAACGGCCTGCTGCTCGGCGAGTGCGTGGTCGTGCTCAACCCCGACCGGGTCCGCGCGCTCAAGCATCTGCGCAAGCTGTCCATGCAGCTCGCGTCCAAGATGCGGTTCGTGTCGGTGCAGTTCGAGGCGCTGTTCGCCGGCGACCTGTGGCTGCGCAGCGCCTCGCACGCCAACGCGATGGCCCGCCGGCTGGAGCGCGCGGTGCGGGACATCGACGGGGTGACCGTCACCCAACAGGTGCAGGCCAACGCCGTGTTCGCGCTGCTGCCCCGCGAGGTCAGCGAGCGGCTGCAGAAGCGCTACCGGTTCTACTTCAGGGACGAGGCGACCGGCGAGGTGCGCTGGATGTGCGCCTTCGACACCACCGAGGAGGACGTGGACGGTTTCGCCGCCGCGATCGCCGAGGAGATGCACGCCGGATAGTGCATGAATATGCGTAGCTTCGTAAATTGATTGATCGAGAGGTCGGAGGCTCCGTAGGCTCCCCACCATGGAGCTCACCCCGGAAGCCACCGACCTCACCGTGTATCTCGGCGCCGACGAGGTCATCGACCACGACCATCCGCAGGTCCGGCAGACCGCCGCGCTGCTGCGATCCGGCGCACCGACGCCGTATGAGTATGCGAAGGCCGCGTACGCCTACGTGCGCGACGAGGTGCCGCACTCCTTCGACAGCGGCGACGACCGGGTCAGCTGGCGCGCCTCCGACGTGCTGAGCACCCGCAACGGCATCTGCTACGCCAAGTCCCATGCCCTGGCGGCCCTGTTGCGCGCCGAGGGCATCCCCGCCGGGCTGTGCTACCAGCGGCTCACCGAGGACGACGGCCGGCCGGTCGTGCACGGACTCGTCGCGCTGCTGCTGCCCGGCACCGGCCGCTGGACCCGGCAGGACGCGCGCGGCAACAAGCCCGGCGTCGACGCCCGCTTCTCCCTCGACCAGGAGCGGCTGGCCTTCCCCGTGCGGCCCGAACTCGGCGAGTACGACTACCCGACGGTGTACGCGGCCCCGCCGGCGCCGGTGCTCGCCGCCCTGCACGACTCCGCCGACCGCACGGAACTGGCCATGCGGCTGCCGACCGCGCTGGAGTGAGGCCGGCGGCCCCGGCCTCGGGCGGTCCGCCGCTCAGGCGGCCGTGGCCCGCTT
Source organism: Streptomyces sp. NH27 (assembly GCF_056859195.1). Taxonomy (NCBI): domain Bacteria; kingdom Bacillati; phylum Actinomycetota; class Actinomycetes; order Kitasatosporales; family Streptomycetaceae; genus Streptomyces; species Streptomyces sp. NH27. Next base: position 3,903 of record NZ_JACEGK010000209.1, on the reverse strand, counting down.
CAGCAGCAGGTACATCTCGCAGCCCAGGCAGTAGGCGAACACCGCGTTGAGGAAGGCGGCGGCCAGCGCGCAGGCGGTGGCCGCAAGGCCCAGCCACTGCGGCCCCACGAGGTAGCCGATGGCGCCGACCGCCACGAAGAACAGCCCGACGGCCTGCGCGAAACGCGGCGCCGCCGCGTCCTCCGTCGCCGTCGGCGGCCCGAGCCGCGGCCGGACCAGGGTGCGGAACACCCACCCGTACGGCGACTTGGGCACGCCGGCCGCCGCGCCGACGGCGAACACGACCGCCTGCGCCGCCAGCAGCCGGCCGCTGCCGGTGACCAGTACCACCGCGAGGACCACCGTGGTCAGCGCGGCACCGAAGCGGGGCCCTCGTACATCGATCTGCATGGCTGGAATCATCACCCAAGGACGGCGTGCCGCACCCGCGGGAATCATTGCGGTCGCGTGAACGCTGCCCACGGTGGACTTGCGGGCACGGCCGGCGGGGCCGTAGGCACAGGGTGCGAAGACGCCCGCGGCGCGAGGCACGCGCGCGGTACGGACGACGAGGGAGGCGCGACCGCCGTGACCGGACTGATCGTCTGCCTGGCCGTGCTCGTGGCCGCGAGCGGCTACGGAATCGTGCACCGGCGCAGGGACGGGAGGATCAGGGTGCGGGTCAAGGACGGCGGGCAGCGGCTGACGGCCGACGACCTCGGGGGGCCGTTGGGGGAGCGGGCCACGCTGGTGCAGTTCTCCAGCGCCTTCTGCGCGCCCTGCCGCGCCACCCGGCGGGTGCTCGCGGAGGTGGCGGGCATGGTGGACGGCGTGCGGCACGTGGAGATCGACGCCGAGGCGCACCTCGAACTGGTGCGGCGGCTGGCCGTGTTGAAGACGCCGACCGTGTTCGTGCTCGACGCGCAGGGCGCGGTGGTGCGCAGGGCCGTCGGGCAGCCGCGTACGGCCGATGTGATCGCCGCGCTGGGTGCGGCGGTCTGAGGGCGGGCGACCGGACGTCACGGGCGGCCGGAGCGGACGTCCCGCGCGGACGCCTGCATGTGCGCACTCCGGCGGGCGCGGTCTCGTGCGGGTGCAGGGAGCGTACGGCCGGCGGGTCGTACGGCCGGTGTGACGGTGATTCCATCCGCCCGGGCGCCCTTGACGGCCGACGCCGCGAATCGTCACTCTGACGTTATGTCCCGAGAACCGCTGAGCGCACACGCCGCCGCCGACTCCGGCCGACATTCCCGCGGGTGCTGTCCGGTCCGCTGAGCGCCACCGCCCCTCAGCTCCGACGGCGGGCCCGGCCCGGACCGCCCGCCGGACCGCCCGCCCGCCGCGGAAGGACGTACTCACCCGTGACCGCATCGCCCGACCTCGCCTCGGCCCGCCCGGACAGCCCCGACTTCGACCCGGGCGTCTTCCGCTCGGCCTTCCGCCGTCACGCCGCCGGTGTCGCCGTGATCACCGCCCAAGGCGCCCACGGCCCGGTCGGCTTCACCGCGACCTCCCTCACCTCGGTGGCCGTGGAGCCTCCGCTGCTCTCCTTCGGCATCAGCGTCGGCGCCTCTTGCTGGCCCGCGGTGTCCACCGTCGAGCACGTCGGCGTGCACATCCTCGGTGAGCACCAGCGCGAACTCGCCGTGGTCTTCGCCCGTTCCGGGGCCGACCGGTTCGGGCCGCCGACCCGCTGGTCGCGCGGCCCGCACGGCGTGCCGCTGCTCGACGGAGTGGCGGCCTGGCTGGTCGGCCGGGTGGCGGGCCTGGTGCCGGCCGGCGACCACCGGATCGTGGTGGCCCGGGCCGTCGCCGGGGACTCGCACGGGCCCGGCGGGCCGCTCATCCATCACCAGGGCGGCTTCCACCGGTTGTCGCGCTGAACCGGCGTGCACCCGCGTCGGGTACATCACAGTTCAAGGGCCTTGTGAATGGGTAAACAGCTGTGTGTACTGACGAGTAATATATTCGGCGGGGTAGTTGCCGTGCCCCGGCAGGGAGCCGCCACCGCGGGCGCCTAACCTGGCAGTTCACGAAGACGTGCAGGACGGAAGCAGTAGGAGAGCAGGCGTGAGCTTGAGGATCGTAGTCGCAGTGAAGTATGTGCCCGACGCCACGGGTGACCGTCACTTCGCCGAGGACCTGACCACCGACCGCGACGCGGTCGACGGCCTGCTGTCGGAGCTGGACGAGTACGCCGTGGAGCAGGCGCTCCAGATCGCGGAGGCCGCCGATGACGCGGAGGTCACCGCCGTCACCATCGGCCCCGAGGACGCGCGCGGCGCGGTGCTGAAGGCGTTGCAGATGGGCGTGGCGAAGGGCGTGCACATCGAGGACGACGCGCTGCACGGCACCGACATCATCGGCACCTCGCTGGTGCTGGCCAAGGCCATCGAGCACATCGGCTACGACCTGGTCGTCACCGGCATGGCCTCCACCGACGGCACCGCGGGCGTGGTGCCGGCGCTGCTGGCCGAGCGGTTGGGCGTCCCGCAGGTGACGCTGCTGTCGGAGGTCTCGGTCGCCGACGGCAAGGTCACCGGCCGCCGTGACGGCGACGTGGCGAGCGAGGAGTTGGAGGCGGCGCTGCCGGCGCTGGTGTCGGTCACCGACCAGTCCGGCGAGGCCCGTTACCCGTCCTTCAAGGGCATCATGGGCGCGAAGAAGAAGCCGCTGGAGACGCTCGACCTGTCCGACCTGGGCGTGGACGCCGCCGAGGTGGGTCTGGGCGGCGCCTGGACGGCCGTGCAGGACGCCACGGCGCGCCCCGCGCGCACCGCGGGCACGATCGTCAAGGACGAGGGCGAGGGCGGCAAGCAGCTCGCCGAGTTCCTGGCCGCGCAGAAGTTCATCTGAGCCGCGGCCACGCCGCCCCACCCGATGGCCCGCAGCCCCTTCCCGAATTCGCAGGAGAACGATTCCCATGGCTGAAGTCCTCGTCTACGTCGACCACGTGGACGGTGCCGTCCGCAAGCCGACCCTCGAACTGCTCACCATCGCCCGCCGGATCGGCGAGCCTGTCGCGGTCCACCTCGGCCCGGGCGCCGAGGCCGCCGCGGCGGTGCTCGGCGAGCACGGCGCGACCCGCGTACTGGCCGCCGACGCACCGGAGTTCGCGGACTACCTCGTCGTCCCCAAGGTCGACGCGCTCGAGGCCGCCGCGAAGGCCGTGAACCCGGTCGCGGTGCTGGTGCCGTCCTCCGCGGAGGGCAAGGAGATCGCCGCGCGCCTGGCGCTGCGGCTCGGCGCGGGCATCATCACCGACGCCGTCGACGTGGAGGCCGGCGCTGACGGCCCGGTCGCCACGCAGTCGGTGTTCGCCGCCGCCTTCACCACCAAGTCCACGGTGAGCAAGGGCACTGCGGTGATCACCGTCAAGCCGAACGCCGCGCCGGTCGAGTCCGCGCCGGCCGCCGGCACCGTGGAGCCGCTGACGGTCGCGTTCGGCGAGCTGGCCACCGGCACCAAGGTCGTCTCGCGCACCCCGCGCAAGTCCTCCGGGCGGCCGGAGCTGACCGAGGCCGCGATCGTGGTCTCCGGCGGCCGCGGGGTCAACGGCGCGGAGAACTTCTCCGTGATCGAGGCGCTCGCCGACTCGCTGGGCGCCGCGGTCGGCGCCTCGCGCGCGGCGGTCGACGCCGGCTGGTACCCGCACAGCAACCAGGTCGGCCAGACCGGCAAGTCGGTCTCCCCGCAGCTCTACATCGCCAACGGCATCTCCGGCGCGATCCAGCACCGGGCCGGCATGCAGACCTCGAAGACCATCGTTGCGGTCAACAAGGACGCCGAGGCGCCGATCTTCGACCTCGTCGACTACGGCGTGGTCGGCGACCTGTTCAACGTCGTCCCGCAGCTCACCGAAGAGGTCAAGGCCCGCAAGGGCTGAGCCGCTTGAACGCCAGGACGGCCGCCGCGCACCGGGGG
>NZ_JACEGK010000208.1:0-12604 GCF_056859195.1 Streptomyces sp. NH27 | reverse complement strand
GGGGTGGGTGTTGTGGTCCTTGGCATCCATCGCGCGCCCGCCCCTCGCCCCTCCATCACCGCCAATGCGCACAATGTAGTCGAGCCGCTACGCCGGCAAAAGGATCTTGGCGTTTTACGGCATCGCCGCCCGCACTGTCCGAACCGGCGAAACCGCGGCCGGCAGTGTTACCTATCGGCGTATGCGGGTGCGCCGGGGCCCGGCCTAACCTCCGGGAGGACCCGGAGCATAACGACCTGGTGCACCAGGTCGTAAGAAGTCCGAAAGGCCAGAAGCGCCGGAAACGACGCCGCGAAGACACGGAAGACGTCGCCACGTTGCCGTAAGAGCGTAAGAGGGAGAGCGCCCGTCATGACCGAAGTGCCGCAGGAGCGCAGGCTCGTCACGGAAGTACCAGGACCGAAGTCGCGGGAGTTGGCGGCCCGGAAGTCGGCCGCGGTGGCCGACGGGGTGGGGGTGACGCTGCCGGTGTTCGTGGCCCGCGCGGGCGGCGGCGTCGTGGAGGACGTGGACGGCAACCGGCTGATCGACTTCGGCTCGGGCATCGCCGTGACGTCGGTCGGCAACAGCGCGGAGGCAGTGGTGCGGCGGGCCTCGGCCCAGCTCGCGGACTTCACCCACACCTGTTTCATGATCACCCCGTACGAGGGCTACGTGGAGGTGTGCGAGGAACTGGCGCGGGTCACCCCGGGCGACCACGCGAAGAAGTCCGCGCTGTTCAACTCCGGCGCCGAGGCGGTGGAGAACGCGGTGAAGATCGCCAGGGCGTACACCAAGCGCCCCGCGGTGGTGGTGTTCGACCACGGCTACCACGGCCGGACCAACCTCACGATGGCGCTGACCGCGAAGAACATGCCGTACAAGGAGGGCTTCGGGCCGTTCGCGCCGGAGGTGTACCGGGTGCCGCTGGCGTACGGGTACCGCTGGCTGACCGGGCCCGAGCACGCGGCGGAGGAGGCCGCGGCGCAGGCGATCGACATGATCACCAAGCAGATCGGCGCCGACCACGTGGCCGCGATCGTGATCGAGCCGATCGCGGGCGAGGGCGGCTTCATCGAGCCCGCGAAGGGCTTCCTGCCGCGGATGGCGAAGTTCGCGAAGGACAACGGCATCGTGTTCGTGGCGGACGAGATCCAGACCGGCTTCTGCCGGACCGGGCAGTGGTTCGCGTGCGAGGACGAGGGTGTGGTGCCGGACCTGATCACCACGGCGAAGGGCATCGCGGGCGGGCTGCCGCTGGCGGCGGTGACCGGCCGCGCGGAGATCATGGACGCGGCGCACTCCGGTGGCCTGGGCGGCACCTACGGCGGCAACCCGGTGGCGTGCGCGGCCGCGCTCGGCGCGATCGAGACGATGCGGGAGCTGGACCTGCCGGCGCGGGCGCGGCGGATCGGCGAGGTGATGACGCCGCGGCTGCGGGCGATGCAGGAGAAGTTCCCGGTGATCGGGGAGGTGCGCGGCCGGGGTGCGATGATCGCGGTCGAGCTGGTGCAGCCGGGCACGAAGGAGCCCAATCCGGCGGTGACCGGCGCCATTGCCAAGGCGTGCCACGCGGCCGGCCTGGTCGTGCTGACGTGCGGCACCTACGGGAACGTGTTGCGCTTCCTGCCGCCCCTGGTCATCGGCGAGGATCTGTTGAACGAGGGCCTGGACATCATCGAGGGGGCCTTCGCCGGCGTGTGAACGTGAGGCGGACCGTGTGGCGGATGCGAACCGTGCGGCACGGGGGACGGGGTCGTGAAGAAGGTGTGCGAGCCTGATGACGGACGGGTGATCGACGACCCTGATGGTCCGCCTGTGACGTACGGTTTCCGAGGAACACCCCGCACGTGGCCGAATCCCAGCGAGGAGGCCGCGGGCGACACCGCGCCGATGAATCCCCATCACCGGCGCAGCAGTGCCCTCGCGCACGAAACAGCCGGGACCGATGGCCCCGGCAATCCTCGCCGATCGGCTGGCCGTTCGTCCCAAACCCCCCGGGACGGACGGTACGGCGATCGCCCTGGCCGCCCCGGAACTCTCCCCCCTGTTCCGGGGCGGCTGACTCCTTTCCGGGCCGCGCTCCGGGCCCCCTTCCGTCCTGCTTCGTGGAACCGGGCCCGGGCGCTCACCTCCCTCCTCGCCGTCTTCGCGCTCGCCGTCACCGCCTTCTGCCTGCTGGCCTGGCAGGTGTCGGGCGGCGGCCGGCTGGTCGCCGATGACTGGCGGCTGCTGCGCGACGTACGGCGCGCGGCCGCCGCGCATCCCGGATACGACGGGCTCGCCCATCTGCTGTGCGACCTCGGCGACATCGGGGTGGCCGTACCGGTGCTGCTGGTCGCGCTGGTGTCGGCCGCCCGTCTGGGGCGCCGGGCGGGGTTGCGGCGCTGGTGGGTGCCGCCGGCCGCGGCGGCGCTGGCGATGTGCCTGCTGCCGGTGGTGGTGGGCGTGGTGAAGTCGGGGGTGGACCGGCCCGCGCCGGGCCAACTGCACGCCGACCCGAGCTACGGCTACTTCCCCTCCGGGCACACCGCGACCTCGTCCATGGCGTTCGGGCTGGCGGCGCTGGTGCTGCTGCCGTTCGTCCGGCGTACGGCGGTGCGTGCGCTGCTGGCCGCAGGCGGGGTGCTGCTGGCGCTGCTGGTGGGCGCGGCGCTGGTGTGGTGCGACTACCACTGGCCGCTGGACGTGCTGGCGAGCTGGTGCCTGGCGGTGGCGCTGCTGTCGGCTGCGGCGGCCGCGCGCCTGGTGCCGGGGGCGGCCGGCCGCGGCGGCAGCAGCGATGAGCCGAAGAGGGACGACGGCGGGAGCGATGTGCCGGGCGGGGACCGCGGCGGGGCCTGAACGGCGCCCGCCGGGTCCGGAGCCGGTCGGGTCAGGAGTTGGTCGGGAAGCCCAGGTTCAGGCCCGCGTGCGGAGGGGTCTCCCCGCCGGAGGCAGGCGAAGGGTCGGGCCACCGCTGGGTGACCGCCTTGCCGCGGGTGAAGAACCGCACCCCGTCCTCGCCGTAGGCGTGCGCGTCGCCGAACAGCGAGGACTTCCACCCGCCGAAGGAGTAGTACGCCACCGGCACCGGGATCGGCACATTGATGCCGACCATGCCCACCTCCACCTCGTGCTGGAAGCGCCGGGCGGCGCCGCCGTCGCAGGTGAACAGCGCGGTGCCGTTCCCGTACGGGTTGGCGTTGATCAGTGCCAGGCCCGCGTCGTAGCTGGGCACGCGGACCACGGAGAGCACCGGGCCGAAGATCTCGTCGTCGTACACCGACATGCCGGGGCGGACGTGGTCGAAGAGGGTCGGGCCGAGCCAGAAGCCGCCGGGGTCGCCGTCGATGGCGTGCTTGCGGCCGTCGGCGGCGAGGACGGCGCCGTCGGCGGTGCCGGCGTCGAGATAGGCGGTGACCTTGTCGCGGTGCGGGCCGGTGACGAGCGGGCCCATCGCGGAGCCGGACGCCGAGCCGGGGCCGACGGTGAGGGTGGCGATGCGCTGCTTGATCCGCGCCACCAGGTCGTCGCCGACCGGGTCGACCGCGACCAGCACGGACACCGCCATGCAGCGCTCGCCCGCCGCGCCGTAACCGGCGTTGACGGCCGCGTCGGCGGCGAGGTCGAGGTCGGCGTCGGGCAGCACCAGCATGTGGTTCTTGGCGCCGCCCAGGGCCTGTACGCGCTTGCCGTGGCGGGTGCCGGAATCGTAGACGTAGCGGGCGACGGGGGTGGAGCCGACGAAGGAGACCGCCTTGATGTCGGGGTGCTCCAACAACCGGTCGACGGCGGCCTTGTCGCCGTGCACGACGTTGAACACCCCGTCGGGCAGGCCCGCCTCGCGCCACAGGGCGGCGAGGAAGTTCGCGGCGGACGGGTCCTTCTCCGACGGCTTGACGACCACGGTGTTGCCCGTGGCGATGGCGAGCGGGAAGAACCACATCGGCACCATGGCCGGGAAGTTGAACGGCGAGATGACCGCGACCGGGCCGAGCGGCTGGCGCAGCGAGTAGACGTCGACACCGGTGGACGCCTGCTCGGTGTAGCTGCCCTTGGCGAGTTGCGGGATGCCGCAGGCGTACTCGACGACTTCGAGGCCACGGGCCACCTCGCCGAGCGCGTCGGAGTGCACCTTGCCGTGCTCGGTGACGATCAGCGCGGCCAGCTCGTCGCGGCGGGCGTGGAGCAGTTCACGGAACGCGAAGAGCACCCCGGTGCGCTTGGCGACGGAGGTGTTCCGCCACTCACGGAAGGCGTCGAGGGCGGCGCCGACCGCCTCGTCCACGACCTCGGGTCCGGCGAAGTCCACCTGTGCGGTGATGCGGCCGGTGGCCGGGTCGTAGACGTCGCCGTGCCGCTCGGCGGTGCCCGTCCAGGCGCGGCCGGCGATCCAGTGGGTGATGTGCGAAGTCGTCACGGGGTGAACCCTTCCGTCGTCGTCTGCCGCCAGTGTCGCCACGGGCGGCGGGGTGCCACAAGCACCCGGGCGGGCGGCCGTGCCGGGTCTATCCCCCGGCGAGCCGGGCGGCCGCCTCGTGCATCGCCAGTTCCAGTACCACCGGGTCGGTGAGGTGCCCGGAGCCGTCCGGGGGGACCAGCCAGCGCACTCCCCCGGTCGGCCGACCGGGGTAGGGCACCACGATCCAGGTGCCGCGCCCGGCGCCCCGTACCCCGGTGCCGAGCCAGCGTGCCGCGGTGCCCGGCGGCACGAAGAAGCCCATCCGGGCGTCGCCGAAGTCGGCGAGCACCGGGCCGGTCCGACCCATCAGCCGGGTCAGCACGTCGAGAGTGGGGTAGCCGATCCTGCCGGGCAGGATCAGCACGTCCCACTGCCGCCCGGCGGGCAGCAGCGCCACCCCGAGCGGGCTGCGCTCCCACTCCCACCTGCATCCCCGCGGGTCGTCCGCAACCGAAGCCAGCCATTCCACCGCGCCCTTCACGCCTGTGTCGGCCATCCTGGGCCCCCTCCGTCTCTCGTGTGACGTGTGTGCCGTCACACGAGAGACAGCGGTGGGGCCGGATCATTACGCGGGTTTCGCTACCCACTGGTAGTGATCCGGCTCACAGCCGAAACGCCGTGGCCCGCGGGCGGGCCGCTCACGAGTCGAAGCCCAGACCGGCCCGGTCCAGGGCCCGCAGCCACAGGTTGCGCCGCCCCGCCGACCGGTCGGCGCGGGCCAGCGACCACTGGGTCAACCCGATCCCGGCGGTGGCCAGCGGCTCGGGCGGGAAGGGCAGCGGGCGCTCGCGGACCATGGTGAGCGCGGTGCGCTCGGTGGACCGCCCGGCCAGCAGGTCGAGCATCACCTCGGCGCCGAACCGCGTGGCGCCGACGCCGAGTCCGGTGTACCCGGCCGCGTACGCGACCCGCCCGCCGTACGCCGTACCGAAGAACGCCGAGAAGCGGGTGCAGGTGTCGATCGCGCCGCCCCAGGCGTGGCTGAACCGCACTCCCTCCAGTTGCGGGAAGCAGGCGAAGAAGTGCCGGGACAGCCGCAGATACGTCTGCGGCCGGTGGTCGTAGCCGGCGCTCATCCGGCCGCCGCGCGGGTAGATCGCGTCGTAACCGCCCCACAGCACACGGCCGTCGGCGGTCAGCCGGAAGTAGTGGAAGCGGTTGGCACTGTCGCCCAGGCCCTGCCGGCCGCGCCAGCCGATGGCGGCGCGCTGGTCGGCGGTGAGGGGTTCGGTGGTCAGGGCGTAGTCGTAGACCGGCACGGTGTAGTGCCGGGTCCGGCGCAGCAGCGAGGGGAACACGCCCGTGCCCAGGGCCACATGGTGGGCGAGCACCCTGCCGTACGGGGTGCGGACGGCGAGCGCGGCGCCGTGCCGGATCAGGGACGTGGCGGGGGTGTGCTCGTAGATCCGCACACCGGCGCGGGCGGCGGCGCGCTTCAGGCCCCAGGCGAGCTTGGCCGGGTGGACCAGGGCGACGCCGCGCCGGTCGTGCAGCCCGGCGCGGAAGGTGGGCGAGTCGACCTCGGCGCGGACCTGGTCGCGGTCGAGGAATTCCAGGTCCAGGCCGTGCCGGACGGCGGTGGCATGGGCCTCGCGCAACTCCTCGACCTGGTGGTCGGCGGTGGCCACGTCGATCTCGCCGGTCCGCTCGAACTCGCAGTCCAGGCCGTAGTGTTCGACCGCGGCCTCGATGGCGTCGAGGTTGCGCCCGCCGAGCGCCTGGAGGGTCGCGAACTCCTCGGGCCAGCGCGCCAGTCCGTTGGCGGCGCCGTGGGTGAGGCTGGCCGCGCAGAAGCCGCCGTTACGGCCGGAGGCGGCCGCGCCGATCCTGCCGCCCTCGACCAGCACCACGTCCCGGTACGGGTCGCGCTCCTTGGCCAGCAGCGCTGTCCACAGCCCGCTGTAGCCGCCGCCGATCACCAGCAGGTCGCAGTGCTCGGCGCCGGCCAGGGCCGGTTCGGCGTCCGGCCGGGCCGGGTCGTCGAGCCAGTACGGCATCGGGCGGGCGGCGGCGAGAGCGCGGGCCGGGTCCATGTCAGCCACGCGCCTTTCTGCGGCCCCCGGCCAACTGCCCGGCCAGCACCAGCAGGACGGCGAGCACGAACATGGCGGTGCCGATCACGTTGACCTGCACCGGGGTGCCGCGCTGCGCCGAGCCCCAGACGAACATCGGGAAGGTGACGCTGTTGCCGGCGTTGAAGCTGGTGATGATGTAGTCGTCGAAGGACAGCGCGAACGACAGCAGCGCGCCGGCCGCGATGCCGGGCGCGGCCAGCGGCAGCGTGACCCGCAGGAAGGTCTGCGTCGGGGTGGCGTAGAGGTCCTGCGCGGCCTGTTCCAACCGCGGGTCCATGCTCATCACTCGGGCCTTGACCGCGGTGACCACGAAGCTCAGGCAGAACATGATGTGCGCGATGAGGATGGTCCAGAAGCCGAACTGGATGCGCATGTTGAGGAAGAGGGTGCCCAGCGAGGCGCCCATCACCACCTCGGGCATCGCCATCGGCAGGAAGATCAGCATGTTGGTGGCGGCCCGGCCGCGGAAGCGGTAGCGGGCCAGTGCGAAGGCGGTCATGGTGCCGAGCACGGTGGCGGCGATGGTGGCGTAGACCGCGATCTTCAGACTGAGGGTGAGCGAGCCGCACATGCCGGCGACGCCGCAGGGGTGCTGCCAGGCGTCGGTGGAGAAGTGGTTCCAGGTGTAGTTGAAGCGGCTCTTGGGCTTGTTGAAGGAGAAGGCGAGCACCACCAGGTTCGGCAGGATGAGGTAGAAGAGGGCGAGGACGCCCGCGATCACCACGAGGTTGGCGCGCAGCCGGCGGATCAGGTGCATCAGACCAGTTCCTCCGTTCCGGCCCGGCGGATGTAGACGGTGACGACGCCGAGGATGACGGCCATCAGGATGAACGACAGGGCTGCCGCCGTCGGGTAGTCGAGCACTCGCAGGAACTGCGACTCGATGACGTTGCCGATCATCTGCTGGTTGGTGGAGCCCAGCAACTCGGCGTTGATGTAGTCGCCGGAGGCCGGGATGAAGGTCAGCAGGGTGCCGGCCACCACGCCGGGCATCGACAGCGGGAAGGTCACCTTGCGGAAGACGGTGAACGGGGTGGCGTACAGGTCGCCGGCCGCTTCGTGCAGCCGGCCGTCGACCCGTTCCAGCGAGGTGTACAGCGGCAGGATCATGAACGGCAGGAAGTTGTAGGTCAGTCCGCACACCACGGCCAGCGGGGTGGCCAGTACCCGGTCGCCCTGGGTGATGCGCAGCCAGGACGTCACGTCCAGGACGTGGATTTCGTTGAGGAAGGACACCACAGGCCCCTGGTCGGCGAGGATCGTCTCCCAGGCGAGGGTGCGGATCAGGAAGCTGGTGAAGAACGGCGCGATCACCAGGATCAGCAGCACGTTGCGCCACCGCCCGGCCCTGAAGGCGATGGTGTACGCCAGCGGGTAGCCGATCACCAGGCACAGCACGGTGGCGATGCCGGCGTAGACCAGGGAGCGCACGAAGTGCGGCCAGTACTCGCTCAGCGCGTCCCAGTAGGTCGCGAAGTGCCAGGTGACCTTGAAGCCGTCCTCCAGGGTGCCGGTCTGCACGGAGGTCGACGCCTGGTAGACCATCGGGGCGACGAAGAAGACCAGCAGCCAGGCCACGCCCGCGAGCAGCAGCAGGTACGGCACCCGGCGGCGGCGGGCGACGGCCCGGCGCAGCGCCTTGGGCGGCCGGGGCGGCGCGGCCGCGGCGGGCGGCGGCAGGGGTTCGGTGGCGGCGGTCATACCGCGGCCCCCTCGGCGGGCTCGGTGCGGTCGGTGCCACCGGCCCGCGCCTCGGTGCCGCCGGTCCTTCCGTCGGGCGCCGCGTCGTCCAGCCCCGCGCCGAGCCCGGCGCCGATGTCCTGTCCCGCGTCGAGGCCGAAGGTGTGCTCGGGGTTCCAGTGCAGGACGACGTGCGCGCCGGGCACCAGCCGGGTGTCGCGCTCCACGTTCGGCACGAAGACCTCGAGGCCGGCGCAGACCGGGCTGTCGACCACGTACTGGGTGGACACGCCGATGAAGCTGGAGTCCACGATCCGGCCGGATATCCGGTTCCGGCCGGCCGGCACGCCGTCCGCGTCGTCGTGGTGGACGAGGGTGATCTTCTCCGGGCGGACCCCGGCCAGCACCCGGTCGCCGCTGGCGGCGTCGGTACGGCAGCGGGCGGCGGGCAGCGCCAGTTCGTGCCCGGCGCGGGTCAGCCGGAGGGTGCCGTCGGCGACGCCGACGACCTCGGCCTCGATCAGGTTGGAGGTGCCGAGGAAGTTCGCGACGAAGGTGGAGGCGGGGTTCTCGTAGAGGTCGGCGGGCGCGCCCATCTGCTCGACCCGGCCGGCGTTCATCACCGCGACCGTGTCGGCCATCGTCATGGCCTCCTCCTGGTCGTGGGTGACGTGGATGAAGGTGATGCCCACCTCGGTCTGGATGCGCTTGAGTTCGAGCTGCATCTGGCGGCGCAGCTTCAGGTCGAGCGCGCCGAGCGGCTCGTCGAGCAGCAGTACCTTCGGCTGGTTGATCAGCGCGCGGGCCACCGCGACGCGTTGTTGCTGGCCGCCGGAGAGCTGGTGCGGCCGGCGCCGGGCCAGCGGGCCGAGCTGCACCAGTTCGAGCATGTCGCCGACCTGCTTCTTCACCGACTTGATGCCGCGCCGGCGCAGCCCGAACGCCACGTTCTCGTAGACGTCGAGGTGCGGGAAGAGCGCGTAGTTCTGGAAGACGGTGTTGACCGGGCGCTTGTACGGCGGCAGGGCGGTGACGTCCTGGCCGCCGAGGTGCACCGCGCCGGTGGTGGGGGTCTCCAGGCCGGCGATCATCCGCAGGGTGGTGGTCTTGCCGCAGCCGGACGCGCCGAGCAGCGCGAAGAACGAGCCGGCCGGCACCGCCAGTTCGAGCGGGTGGACGGCGGTGAAGGCGCCGTAGGACTTGCTGATCCCGGTGAGGCGGACGGCGTCGGCGGACTCTGCTGTGCTCGTGCTGGGGGTCGTCATGGGTGTCCTCGGGGGGTGCGGGAGCAGGCCGGGGTCAGGCGCCGATGAGTTTGGAGAACTTGTCCTCGTACCGCGCGTCCTCGGCGTCGGTGAGCGTGCGGAAGTCGTGGCCCTTGGCGTCCATCGCCGCGTCGGGGAGGATCAGCGGGTTGCTCGCCAGCTTCGGGTCGATCTTCGCCAGGTACGGCTTCACCCCGGCGACCGGACACACGTAGTTGATGTACGCCGAGACCTTGGCGGCGACCGCCGGCTCGTAGTAGTAGTCGATCAGCCGTTCCGCGTTCGTCTTGTGCCGGGCCTTGTCGGGGATCAGCAGGTTGTCGGTGGACGACAGGAAACCCGAGTCGGGGAAGACGTACTCGATGTCGGGGTCGTCCAGGCGCAGTTGGACCAGGTCGCCGGCCCAGGCCAGGCAGGCGGCGATGTCGCCCTTGCTGAGGCCGTCGGTGTAGTCGTTGCCGGTGAACTTCCGGATCTGCTGGCTGTCGACGGCCTTCTGGATACGGGCGACGGCCGCGTCGAAGGTGTCGTCGGTGACCTTCTCGGGCAGTTCGCCCATGTCGAGCAGGGTCATGCCGATGGTGTCGCGCATCTCGGAGAGCATGGCGACCTTGCCCTTGAGCGAGCTGTCGTCGAGGAGTTGGGAGACGGAGCTGATCTTCCGCCCGCCGGTGGCCTTCTTGTTGTAGGCGATGCAGGTGGCAATGCCCTGCCAGGGGTAGGAGTAGGCGCGCCCGGGGTCCCACTCGGGGCTGCGGAAACGCTGTTCCAGGTTGGCGTAGGCGTGCGGCAGGTTCGCGGAGTCGAGCTGCTGGACCCAGCCGAGCCGGATCATCCGGCCGGCCAGCCAGTCGGTGAGCACCATCAGGTCACGGCCGGTGTCCTGGCCGGCGGCGAGCTGCGGCTTGATCTTGCCGAAGAACTCGACGTTGTCGTTGATGTCCTCGGTGTACTTGACCTTGATGCCGGTGCGTTTGGTGAAGGCTTCGAGGGTGGGGTGGTGCTTGCCGTCGTCGGTGACGTCGATGTACTCGGTCCAGTTGGAGAAGTCGACCACCTTCTCCTGCGCCGAGTGATCGGTGGAGACGGTGTCGCCCTTGCGGCCGGCCGCGGGGATGCCGCAGCCGGTGAGGCCGACGGTGGCGACGGCGCCGAGCCCGGCGGCCCGCAGCAGCGAACGGCGGGCGAGCGCGCCGCGTCCGCCGGTCATGCTGCGCACCATGGCGGCGCGCTGGGACGGTGAGAGGGTCTCGAACAGCTCCATGGGTGCCCTTCCGAGGAACCGGCCGGCGGGACCGGGGACTTGAACGGGGTGCACCGGGGTGCACCAGGCGATCGGGGAGATCGGACTCAGCGGGAGCGGGGCCGGGGGCTGCGCACACGATGCGGTGTCAGTCCTTCACGGCGACCGCGGTGGCGCCGTACAGGACGCGCCCCGGGGGTGCGCGTCGAAGGAGGACACGGACAGCCGGTGCGGCGCCCCGGTCCACTCCCCCGGCGCCGCCCGCGCCCACCCCGGAAGCGCCGCCTTCGCCGCCGCCAGGGCGGCTTCCGCGTCGGCGGCTTCCGCGGTCTGGTACGTCCACACGGTCCGGCCCGTGGCCGGGTCCACGACGGAGGACGGCTCGCGGCCGGTCCTTTCGCACGGCTCGCCCGCGACGAACTCGGCCCGGGGGCCGAACCCGTCCCCCGCTGGTCCCTCGTGGCCCATCTCGCCTCCGCACCTGCGTCCACCTGCGTGGCCAAAGCCTGAATTAGTGGCCGATCCTGGCAGAGGAGTAGCCGATCAACAAGGGATTCCGTTGTTTCCTTTTTGTTGTGCGACGAATTCTGTGCCCTGCCCTCGGGGAAGCACCCGGTGCCCGAACCCGGGCCGCACCGACGCCGACCCACCCCGCGGCCGGAAACCGGCGCAAGCCCTACGCGCGTCAACTCCATTGCTGAGATGGTGAGTTGGGTGCGGGGGCCGGCGCAGCATTCGGCCACCCAGGGACAAATGGGGAAGAATCGTGATGGACAAGCGCAAGGTTCCGCCGGGCAAGGACTTCAGCGGCTACGCGGGCATCGTCGGCGGAGTGGGACACCGGCGGAACGCGTGGGACGCCGCTCCGGACAACGGCCTGGCCGGGCGGGAGGCCGACCGCCGTGACCGCTGACGAGGCCGGGCCGCTCCAGGTCCTCACCGCGTTCGGTGCCGAGGTCGTCCAGCACGCAGACCGCACCGTCCTGGACGTCGCCCCCGCCGGGCCCAGCGGCCGGTGGCCCGGATGACCAAGGCCGGCGCACTGCGCAAGCTCGCGGCCTACGAGCTGTTCACCGGACCGGAGCTGACCGCACCCGCGGGACAGCCCTCGGCCAGCGGCACGCTCGACGCCGACGGGAACGCGGTGGGGGTGGTGAATCTCAGCGCGGGCAAGGTCCCCGACGCGGAGATCCATCCGCTCAGCGGCGGGCTGCGGTCGTACGTCTCGGACAACCCCACCAAGTGGCGGGTGGTCCAGCCGGGCCTGCCGTCCCTGACCGGGCAGGCCATGGACCGGGCGACCCGGCTCTGCTTCAACCGGGCGACCGAGATGACCGGGCGGATCGGCCTGGACCTGCCGACTCCGTCCGCGTTCGTGCCGCTGAGCTTCCGCTTCAGCGCACCCGGCTGCGAAGGCTTCACCGTCATCCTGACGTCCCGCACGTCACGGCTGGACGTCACGGTGCACGACCAACGGGTGGACCGGCGGCTCGTGTTGGCCTGCCTGGCGGCGCTGACCCTGATCGTCATGGTCACCCCGCGCAGGGAGAGCACCGAGGTGCTCTCGTACTTCCGGCGCCGCGGCCCCAAGTGACGTCCGGGCGCGGGCGCGGGGCCCGGCGCTCCCCGTCCGCGTCCCGTCCACCTGTCACGGCCTCGACCTGCGACCGGCCGGGCCGGGCCGGGCCGGGCCGGGTGAAGCGTGTGCTCGGGCGTGGACACGGACCAGGGCGAGACGTACCCGTCACTGCACGCGGTGCCGCTCGCCCTGGATGCCGTACGCCCCTGACGGCCGGGACGACGCGGGCCGCACACCTCACGGCCGGCCACCTGGCACCGTGCGCCGCCGGCGGCCCGGCCCTCCCCTTTACGATGAACGCACCCGGCCACACGCCCCGCCCGTTACCAGGAGGAACCC
>NZ_JACEGK010000207.1:0-12658 GCF_056859195.1 Streptomyces sp. NH27 | reverse complement strand
GCTCGGAGTGCGGGCGCCCCTCGTTGTGGCGGTCCTATGCGGTGCTCAGTCCTCGCTGGGCGCGGAGGGCAGCTTGGTCTGGATGAGGTCCATGACGGAGGAGTCGGTGAGGGTGGTGACGTCGCCCAGCGCGCGGTTCTCCGCGACGTCGCGCAGCAGGCGGCGCATGATCTTGCCGGAGCGGGTCTTGGGCAGTTCGCCGACGATCAGGACGCGCTTGGGCTTGGCGATCGGGCCGAGCGTCTTGCCGACGTGGTCGCGCAGCTCGCCGACGAGTTCGGCGCTGTCCTCCGCGCTGCCGCGCAGGATGACGAAGGCGACGATGGCCTGCCCGGTCGTCTCGTCGGCGGCGCCGACCACGGCGGACTCGGCGACCTTGGGGTGCGAGACGAGCGCGGACTCGACCTCGGTGGTGGAGATGTTGTGGCCGGAGACCAGCATCACGTCGTCCACCCGGCCGAGCAGCCAGATGTCGCCGTCCTCGTCCTTCTTCGCGCCGTCGCCGGCGAAGTAGCGGCCGGGGAAACGGGACCAGTAGGTGTCGATGTAGCGCTGGTCGTCGCCCCAGATGGTGCGGAGCATCGACGGCCAGGGCTCGGTGAGCACCAGGTAGCCGCCGGAGCCGTTGGGCACTTCGTTCGCCTCGTCGTCGACGACGGTGGCCGCGATGCCGGGTAGCGGGGTCTGCGCGGAGCCGGGCTTGGTCTCGGTGACACCGGGCAGCGGGCTGATCATCATGGCGCCGGTCTCGGTCTGCCACCAGGTGTCCACGATCGGCGTCTTGCCGGCGCCGATGTGCTCGCGGTACCAGACCCACGCCTCGGGGTTGATCGGCTCGCCGACGCTGCCGAGGACGCGCAGGCTGCTCAGGTCGAAGTTTGCGGGGATGTCGTCGCCCCACTTCATGAACGTGCGGATCGCCGTCGGCGCGGTGTAGAGGATCGTGACGCCGTACTTCTGCACGATCTCCCAGAACCGGCCCTGGTGCGGGGTGTCGGGCGTGCCCTCGTAGATCACCTGGGTGGCGCCGTTGGAGAGCGGGCCGTAGACGATGTACGAGTGTCCGGTGACCCAGCCGATGTCCGCGGTGCACCAGTAGACGTCGGTCTCCGGCTTGAGGTCGAAGACGGCGTGGTGGGTGTAGCCGGCCTGGGTGAGGTAGCCGCCGGAGGTGTGCAGGATGCCCTTCGGCTTACCGGTGGTGCCCGAGGTGTAGAGGATGAACAGCGGCTGCTCGGCCTCGAACGCCTCGGGGGTGTGCTCGGCGGACTGGCGGCCGGTGATCTCGTGCCACCACACGTCGCGGCCCTCGGTCCACGCCACGTCCTGGCCGGTGCGGCGGACCACGAGGACGTGCTCGACCTGCGGGGTGCGGGCCACCGCGTCGTCGATGGCGGGCTTGAGCGCGGACGGCTTGCCCCGGCGGTAGCCGCCGTCGGCGGTGATGACCAGCTTCGCATCGGCGTCGTCGATCCGGGAGGCGACCGCGTCAGCCGAGAAGCCGCCGAAGACCACGGAGTGCGCGGCGCCGATCCGGGCGCAGGCGAGCATCGCGATCACGGCCTCGGGGATCATCGGCAGGTAGACCGCGACGCGGTCGCCCTTGCGCACACCGAGTTCGGTCAGGGCGTTGGCGGCGCGGGACACCTCGTCCTTCAACTCCGCGTAGGTGATCGCGCGGCTGTCGCCGGGCTCACCCTCGAAGTGGATGGCGACGCGGTCGCCGTGGCCGGCTTCGACGTGGCGGTCCACGCAGTTGTACGCGACGTTGAGCCGTCCGTCCGCGAACCACTTCGCGAACGGCGGGTTCGACCAGTCAAGTGTCTGGGTGGGTTCGGTCTCCCAGGTCAGGCGGCGGGCCTGCTCGGCCCAGAAGCCCAGCCGGTCGGCCTTGGCCTGTTCGTACGCGGCCGCGGTGACATTGGCCGCAGCGGCCAGTTCTTTCGGGGGAGCAAACCGCCGCTCCTCCTTCAGCAGGTTGGCCAGGCTCTCGTTGCTGCTCACGCCAGCTCCTTGTCAGGGTGTCCCAGATGTCCCGCCACTACCTCATCAGTCCTGACGCACCCTGACAAGGGCTCCTGGCGGACTGGTTTAGACCTTTGTGATGAGAGTGGCTGCTGATGTGTCTGCGTCGTCGTCGTCCGGCGGTCGGGGCACGGTGGCCGCCGGACGGATCGGTGCGAACACCCCGGTGGGATGGTCGAGGATGTACGCCTGTGCTTCGGCGACGTGGAAGTACATGCCGTGCAGCTGGAGGGTGCCGTCGGCGACCCGGCGGGCCACGCACGGGTGGGCCGTCAGGTGCTCCAGCTGGGTGATGACGTTGACCAGTGCGAGGCGCTCCTGGTCGTCGGCCGCCGGGCGGCCTTCGAAGGCGAGGACGGTGGCCCGGCTGGGTGTGGAGTCGCCGTCGTGGTCCGCGCCGGCGAGGGCGGTGAGCCGGGCCAGACTCGGCCGGCCGTGCCGCAGCCACCGGGCCAACGGGGTCTGCGTGCCCGGTTCGTGATCGGACCCGAGGAGAGCCTGCATCGCACCGCACCCGGAGTGCCCGCACACGGTGATGCTGGATACCTGCAGCACGTCGACCGCGTACTCCACAGCGGCGGCCACCGAGTCGCAGGAGGCATCGGAACCAGGCGGCGGCACCATGTTGCCGACGTTGCGGACGGTGAAGAGGTCACCCGGTCCGCTTGAGGTGATCATGCTGGTGACCAGGCGGGAATCGGCGCAGGTCAGGAAGAGCTGGCCGGGGCGCTGGCCTTCGCGGGCGAGCCGGGCGAGTTCGTCGCGCACCAGGGGCGCGGTGTGGCGCTGGAAGTTGCTTACCCCGCCGAGCAGTTGGCCGCCGCTGGTAGCCGGGGTGGCCGTCGGGCGGGTGCAGTGGTGGTTGAGCCAGGGTGTCCAGGGGCGGCAGGCGTGCGCACTGACCGGCTCGCTGACGGTCTGTCCGGCGCCGTCGCCGAGGACCGTGCGGCCACCGCGCGACCGGTGCCGCGCGCACCACGAGCTCAGCGCCTCGTAGGCGGCGTGGTCCATGAACGAGCCGTCCAGCTCCACCACGACGCTCGCCCCCTCCGGAACTTCGGCGAGCGCCTTGGTCAGCCGGGGAACCGCGAGGAATGTCAGTTGTCCACGGGCGCGGACCCGATGGCACTCCGCCTCTTCGGTGACGGTGACCCGGATGCGGGTGAGGCTGCGCAGCGCGAGGACCACGGCGACCGCGATGCCCGCGGCTACTCCCTGAAGCACCCCGAAGACCACCACGGTGCCGAGGGTCACCGCATAGACCGGGAATTCGCGGTGCCGCTGGATGTGCCGGATGTGGGCGAAGCTGACCATGCGTACGCCGACCAGCATCACCAGCGCGGCGAGCGCCGCGAGCGGGATCTGCTCCAGGATGCCGGCCGCGAGCCCCGCGCACAGCAGTACCCATACGCCGTGCAGCACTGTGGACCGCCGGGTGCGGGCCCCCGCCTCGACATTGGCGGAGCCGCGCATCGCGCCGCCGGCCACCGGCAGCCCGCCGAGGAGCCCGGACACCACGTTGGCCGCACCCTGGCCGAGCAGTTCGCGGTCGAGCCGGGCCGGTGGGGCGTGCGGTCCCGGGCGCCGCGCGTGGAGGGCGTCCACCGCGACGGCCGACAGCAGCGACTCCATGCTGGCCACCAGGGTGACGGTCAGGACGGCCGCGACGATCGCGGAGACCGGGCCGCCGGGGACGGCCGGCAGGCCGGGGGCGGTCCAGCGCGGCAGGTCCACCCGCGGCATCGACCATGCGGCGCTCACCGCGGTGGCCAGGGCGACCGCCGCGAGCGGCGCCGGGACCGCTCGCAGCACCCGGGCGTGCCCGCGCAGCCGCGGCCAGCCGAGCAGCACGGCCACGGTGACCGAGCCGATGACCGGGGTGATGGGGTGACTGTGCATCAACTGGTCGGGCAACGCTGTGATGTTGGCGACCGCGGAGATCTGCGGGCTGCCGCCGAGCACCACGTGCAGTTGCCCGACGGCGATGACCGTGCCGATGCCGGCGAGCATTCCGTGCACGATGGCCGGACTGACCGCGAGCGCGGCTCTGGCCACCCGCAGCCCGCCGAGCAGCAGTTGTGCCAGGCCGGCGAGCACGGTGATCGCGCAGGTGGCCCGCCAGCCGTAGCGGTCGACGAGGCCCGCGGTGACCACGACCAGGCTGGTGGCGCCGCCGCTGACCTGCAGCGGCGCCCCGCCCAGCAGTCCGGCGACGATGCCGCCGACCGCCGCAGCGACCAGTCCGGACTGCAACGGGGCGCCGGTCGCCAGCGCGATGCCGAGCGACAGAGGTACGGCGATCAGGAAGACGGTGATCGACGCGGACAGATCAGGCCGGTGGCATCTCATGGACTCCCCACTCCTTCATTCCCTCGACACTCTCAAGCATCTGTAAATGGAGAGTAATGGAGCGATTGCGGAGAGTGAAGTCCCGAGTCCGAATCCGTGTGCTATTTCCGTCTTTCGAGTGAACTGCGGCTTGCGGCGGCCGACTGTGGCCCGCGGTGGCCGACCGGGGCTGAGGGGCCGGGCTGGGGCTGAGGGGCCGGACCGTACGGACCTGTGCTGACGTGAGAACGGACCTCTGTGGGTCAGCGTGCGAACGCGGCGGGTGCTTCGATCAGATCCTCGCTCAGCGTGAAGTCCGGGTCGATCTGGGCGGCGAGGTCGGCGCCCGTCCTGGCGTTGCCCCAACTTTCGGCGTTCTTGCGGTGGAAGTGCGCCATCTGCTGGGTGTAGCGGTTCCAGTCGCGGGCCTGGTACGACCGGTCGGCGCGCTTTTGCATGATCTGCAGGGCCTGGCGGTTGGGCTCCTCCAGCAGTTCGAATCGGGGCGGGCCGCCCTTCTCCATCGCCCGCACCCAGTCCGAGTGTCCGACGGTGACCAGCAGGTCGTCGCCGACCTCGGTCCGCAGGAAGGCGAGGTCGTCCTCGCCGTGCACCTTGTTGCCGATCACGACCAGGCCCACGCCGAAGTCGCGGGCGTACTCCTTGTACTGGCGGTAGACCGCGACGCCCTTGCGGGTCGGCTCCGCCACCAGGAAGGTCAGGTCGAACCGGGTGAACAGGCCCGAGGCGAAGGAGTCGCTGCCCGCGGTCATGTCGACGACCAGGTACTCGTCGCGGCCGTCCACCAGGTGGTTCAGGCACAACTCGACCGCCCCGACCTTCGAGTGGTAGCAGGCCACGCCGAGGTCGGACTCGGTGAAGGGGCCTGTGACCATCAGCCGTGCGCTGCCGGCGTCGGTGCCGAACGCGAGCGGGCGGGCGCATGCCGAGTAGACCGGGTTGTCCTCGCGCAGCCGTAGTAGGCGCGAGCCGCGCCCGGGCGGGGTGGTCTTGATCATGCTGTCGGCCGAGGCGATGAGCGGGTTGGCGCCGCGTAGGTACTCCTTGATCTCCGGCAGGTGCGCGCCGAGCGAGGGCAGCGCCGCCGCGTCGTCCTCGTCGAGCCCGAGCGCGGGGCCGAGGTGCTGGTTGATGTCCGCGTCGATCGCGACGACGGGGACGCGGGCGGCGGCGAGATGGCGGATGAACAGGGAGGACAGCGTCGTCTTGCCGCTGCCGCCCTTCCCAACGAAAGCGATCTTCATGTTCGCTAAGCGTAGGGGTGTTGCCGCACGTGAACTGACGGGGAGTGGGCAAGGCCACTCGATCGTGGCCTTTCGGGGCCGCAGGGGGTGCGTAGGGTCAGGGACATGGCTACGAACGCTGCTCCTTCTCCCGCTCCAGGGCAGGCGGACCCGCTGGCCGTGCTCGCCGCGCTGCCGGGTGTGCCCGATGCGGTGGATTCCGTGCGCCAGGCCGTGGACCGGGTCTACGGCCACCGGGTCATACGCCGACGGGCCGGTGAGGTCGCGTCGGAGGCCGCCCTGCGCGGCGCCCGGGCGTCCGCGGCGCTGGCGGGCGCCGACTGGCCGCTGGAGGAGGTGCGCCGCCGCAGCGACTTCTCGGCCGACGACCAGTCACGTACGGTCGGGGCCGCGCTGCGGGTGACCGCCGAGGCTGGTCAACTCCTCGGCGTGTGGCGGCAGTCGCCGGTGCAGGCGCTGGCCCGGCTGCACCTGGTCGCGGCCGGCGGGGCCGCCGAGGAGCCCACGGTCGGGCGGCCGCGGCTGGGCGGTGAGCCGGTGCTCGACGAGTCGGCCGGGTTCGAGCGGATCCCGCTGCCCGAGCCGTCCGAGGTCGCGGCGCGGCTTGACGGGCTGGTCGGGCTGTTGCGGGCAGGATCCGCGGCACCCGCGCTGGTGGTGGGCGCGGTCGTGCACGGCGAACTGCTGTGCCTGCGCCCCTTCGGTTCGTTCAACGGCCCGGTCGCCCGCGCCGCCGAGCGGATCGTCCTGGTCGGCAGCGGGTTGGACCCCAAGTCCATCTGCCCCGCCGAGGTCGGCCACGCGGAGCTGGGCCTGGCCGGATACCTCAAGGCCCTGGAGGGGTACGCCTCCGGCACGCCGGAGGGGATGGCCGAATGGATCGGCCACTGCGGGCGGGCGCTCGAACTCGGTGTACGCGAGAGCGTCGCGGTCTGCGAGGCGCTGCAGCGCGGCGCGGCCTGAACGAAAATGCGGCGACACCCGCGGGTGCCGCCGCTCGACACGTCCGCCGGGTTACCAGTGCGTGCTCGGATGGTGCCGAATCAGGGCGGGGGCTTTGCCCGCTGCCTGGTGCGGCTGGCCCGGTTGGCGGGTCGGCTACGCGTGGGTGCCCGGTTTTCGTGCTCGGTCCGTGGGGCCAACAGCGCTGAACTGCGGTCTTCCTCTCGGAACTCCGTGGTCTCGCGGGCCGCTAACTCTTTTGTACTCCCGACCGGCAGGTAGTGGAACCCCTGGCTGCACTTTTTACTTTTGTGGCCAAGTCGGACATTTTGCTTGACTTTCTGCTCCCTCGGGTTGCTGTGGCCCCAGTGGTCTCACCCTGCGCGGTCAGGACGCCGCCAGCGGGCGTCGCCGGCGTGCCGCGAGCCACACCAGTCCCGCGGTGGCGGCGGCGGCACCGATCGCAGCCGCGGCCAGCACCGGGCGCGGCGGCATCGACAGCGACTGGATGCGCTGCTTCAGGCGCACCGGGCGGCTGAAGGTGAGAACCGGCCAGTCCCGCGCGGCGGCCTCCTTCCGCAGTGCCCGGTCGGGGTTGACCGCGTACGGATGGCCGACCGATTCCAGCATGGGGATGTCCGTAGCCGAATCGCTGTAGGCGAAGGACCGTTGCAAGTCGTAGCCCTCGGACTCCGCCAGACGGGTGATGGCTTCGGCTTTCGCCGGACCGTAGACGTAGTGCTCGATCTCCCCGTTGTATGCACCGTCGGCCACGACCATCCGGGTAGCCACGACGTGGTCGGCGCCCAGCATCTCCCCGATCGGCTCGACGACTTCGGATCCGGAGGCGCTGACGATCACCACGTCGCGGCCGGCCGCGTGGTGCTCCTCGATCAGCGAGGCGGCCTCGTCGTAGATGATCGGGTCGATCAGGTCGTGCAGCGTCTCGGCGACGATCTCCCGGACCTGCTGCACATTCCAGCCGCGGCACAGATCGGAGAGGTATTTGCGCATACCTTCCATCTGGTCGTGATCCGCGCCGCCGACGAGGTATACGAACTGGGCATATGCGGTACGCAATACCGCTCGCCTGTTGATGAGTCCGCCGTGGTAGAAGGACCGTCCGAAGGCGAGCGTGCTCGACTTGGCGATCACGGTCTTGTCGAGATCGAAGAACGCCGCAGTGCGCGGGGGCAGGTGGTTTTCCACGAGACGAGCATAGGCAACCACCATTCGGCCTAAAGGTCCGGCGCGTGGGTTTGCCTGAGAGGGCCTTCGGGTACACCATGGAAGTCACGGATCGTTCGCGACCGTGCTAACCCGGTCTGGCTCCTCCCCCCCCGAGTCGGACCGTGGGGACGACCCCCGCTCTCCCCCCCGGCGGGGGTCGTCGCATGTCCGGATGCGTATGGGCACTTGGCCCCGGGGGCTGCGGTGTCGGCCGGCATGTTCATGTTGCTCCCTCTCCTTCGCGCGCGTGTGCGTTTCCATGTGTACGACGCGTGACGTTCGGTAATCGACTGCAAGTCTCGTGGAACTCACTCGTCCGGGTGGCGAAGTTATCCACAATCTCCGAGTTATCCACAGATTCCGACCAAGATCATCTCAATTCCACTTCCTGCCCCAAGCTGATCGCAGACGAAGCACGCCGTGCTCGCACGACAAGCGACAGGGGACAGGGAAATGACCCGAACCAACGCATCCGATCGACCGCGCAGCGCTACCGAAGGCGTCCGCGGACCGCTGATTGTGACCGAGGACGAAAGTCTCCTCGATGATCTGCTCAGACTGTGCGCCGCGGCCGGCACGGAACCGGAAGTCGTCTTCACCGCGCCCCCGCGCGCGGTGAGTTGGGACAACGCACCACTCGTCCTTGTCGGAGTGGAGGCATCCGGAAGAGTCCACGGCGCCGGGCGGCGCAAGGGCGTTCTGCTGATCGGACGAGGCGGCGCCGACTCCGACGACTCCGAAGCGTGGCGCCGGGCCGTCGCTGTCGGGGCCGACCATGTCCTGTTCCTGCCAGCCGCCGAGACATGGCTGGTAGACCGCCTCGCCGACGTGGCCGAGGGCGGAGCCGGCCCTGCCCTGACCATCGGCGTGATCGGCGGCCGCGGTGGTGCCGGCGCCAGCACCCTGGCCTGCGGCCTCGCGGTCACCGCGGCCCGCACCGGTCTGCGCGCCATGCTCATTGACGGTGACCCGCTCGGCGGCGGTCTGGACATCCTCCTCGGTGCGGAGCGCACAGGCGGGCTGCGCTGGCCCGACGCGGCCTTCGCCCCGGAACTGGACGACCTGCGGGTGGTCGCCCGGGGCCCGTTCGGTTCCGGCCTGGACGGCGGCGAAATTGCCCGGCTTGTCGGTCTGCCGCTCGCCGGTGAACTGCTGCCGGAACCCGCCCTGGCCGATCCGATGTCCGGCGGCGCCCCACCGGGTTCCGCCACCCGCGGCCCCCTCGCACGCTTCAGCGGCGCCTTCCTCGGGCAGGCACTCGCGGTCACCGGGTGCGTGGCGGCATGAGCACCGCACTCCTCGACGCGGTTCGGCTCCACCTTGCCGAACACGGCGGCGAACCCACCCCGGCCCGCGTTGCCGCCGCGCTGCGCGCCCAAGGGCGCCTGATCGGGGACTCCGAAGTGCTCGACGTGGTCGCCGCGTTGCGTTCCGAACTGGTCGGCGCGGGTCCACTGGAGCCCCTGCTGACCGACCCCGACGTCACCGACATCCTCGTCAACGCACCCGACCAGGTCTGGATCGACCGGGGTCGCGGCCTCGAACGCAGCCCGATCCGGTTCGCCGACACCGCCGCGGTGCGCCGCCTCGCCCAACGGCTGGCCACGACCGCCGGTCGCCGCCTCGATGACGCGAGGCCCTGGGTTGACGCCCGACTGCCGGACGGCACAAGGCTGCACGCAGTGCTGCCGCCCGTCGTGGTCGGCTCGCCCTGCCTGTCCCTGCGTGTCGTACGGGCCCGCGCCTTCACCCTCACCGAACTCGTCGCGGCCGGCACGCTCGACGAGGAGACCGCGGCGCTGCTGCGCGTGATGCTCAACGCACGGCTGTCGTTCATGATCAGCGGCGGCACCGGCTCGGGAAAGACCACGCTCCTGAGCTGCCTGCTCGGCCTGGTCGATCCCGCGGCCCGTATCGTCCTCGCCGAGGACTCCGCCGAACTGCGCCCGGACCACCCGCACGTCGTCCGGTTGGAGACCCGGCCCGCCAACCAGGAGGGCGCCGGTCAGGTCACCCTGCGGGACCTGGTGCGGCAGGCGCTGCGGATGAGGCCCGACCGGCTCGTGGTCGGCGAGGTGCGCGGCGCCGAGGTGCTCGACCTCCTGGGCGCCCTCAACACCGGCCACGAGGGCGGCTGCGGCACTGTCCATGCGAACGCCGCAGCGGATGTGCCCGCACGCCTGGAGGCACTCGGCTCGACCGCCGGCCTGGACCGTGCCGCCCTGCACAGCCAGTTGGCCGCCGCGCTGTCGGCCGTCGTCCACCTGGTGCGGGACGGCGGGGGCCGCCGCAGAGTCGCTGAGATCCACGTGCTGAGCCGACGTCCGGACGGGCTGGTCGGCACCGTTCCGGCGCTCGTCCGTGATGCCGCGGGCAGTGTCGAACACGGCCCGGGCTGGCGGCGCCTGACGGACCTGTGCTCGGCGGGCGCGTCATGAGCGCGGCGATGTATCCGGTGGTGACTCCCGCGGTCGCGCTGTGGGCCGCACTGCTGGCGGCCTGTCTGCCCGCCTGGACGGCCCTTCAGCGGCACGGACGCAGGCGCCGGGCGTGCGGCCTGCTGAAGGGCACACAGGCCCGTCCTGGCCCTGTTCCAGGCGGCGTTGGGCGGTGGCGGGCGTGGTGGAGCCACGTGGTCGAGAGCGGCCGGGCGTGGATCGGCGGCCGCGGACCGAGCCGGCGTCGGAGGCCGGGCCGGGCGATCCGCGCTGCCTGGCACGGCAGGCGGCCGGGCAGACGTGGAGATCCGGGTGGTGGCGCCGGTCGCCGGGCGGCAGGGGTGGTCCGGGCGCGGCACGGACGCGGCGGACATGAGTGGCTGTGCCTGCCCGCAGGGGCAGCGGTCGCGGCGATCACGTGGTCGGTAGTGCCCATGGTCGCCGGAGTGGCCGCGGCGCCGTTGGTGCGGCGCGCGCTGTGTGCCCGGGCCGAGCGAGCGGTGGCCGAACGGACCTCGGCCGCGGTGAGCGTGCTGTGCGGCACTCTGGCGGGCGATCTGCGGGCGGGACGGCCGCCGCACACGGCCCTGGCGGACGTGGTGCAGTCGGCCGGGTGGACCGGCTCGCCCGAACTGGGCCGGATCGCGGGCCTGCTGTTGTCCGCCGCCCGGTTCGGCGGGGACGTGCCGGGAGCACTGCGGACGGCGGCGCGCTGCGGGCCGGGCGCACACGGGCTCGGCGCGGTGGCCGCGTGCTGGCAGGTCGCGGTGGACGGCGGCGCGGGGCTGGCCGCGGCTCTGGACCGGGTCGCAGCCGCACTGCGGGCCGAGGCCGACCAACGGGAGGACCTGCGAGCCCAGTTGGCGGGTCCGCGCTCCACGGCGGTGTTGCTGGCGCTGCTCCCCGTCTTCGGGTTGGTGCTGGGCACGGCGGTGGGTGCCGACCCGGCGACGGTGCTGCTGCACACACCCGCAGGGCTGGCATGCCTGGTCGCGGGCGCGTTCCTGGAGTGGGGCGGGCTGGCCTGGACAGCGAGGATCATCCGGGCGGCCGAGGGCGGCCCGTCACGTGGCGAGGAGCGCGGTCCGCGCGGTGCCGAGCCGGGTGGGGCGGCGCCGCGGTCTGCCCGGGCGACGCGGGAGGCCGCCGCGGAAGGGAGCCGGTTGTGAGCGGCTGGACTGTCCACAGCCTGGGGACGGCGGCGGCCGTCGTGGCGGCGGTGTGCGCGGCGGCGGGAGCGATGACGCCGGGGGAGCGGAGACATGGCGGCGTGCGCAGGTTGCGCCACCTGCTGGAAGGGCCGCGGCCGGCGAAGGTGCCGGGAGCGTGGCGGGAAAGGGCGCGGCGTGCCGGGCGGACCTGGCTGCCAGTGGTCGCGCCGGCGTTGGGGGCGGCGGTGCTGGTGGGCGGAATCGCTGGCGTTCTGGCCGGGATCGTGGTCGGGGTCGGTACGCGGATGGTGCTCGCGCAACGCCGGGCTCGCGCTACTGGACGGGCGGCCGACGGGGGACCCGACCCGGCAGAACTGCCGCTGTGCGCCGACCTGCTGGCGGCCTGCCTGGCGGCGGGAGCCACGCCCGGGGAGGCGGCAGGGGCGGTAGGGCGGTGCCTGGAAGGGCCGTTGGGGACCGCGCTGTTACGGGCGGAAGCGGAGTTGCGGCTCGGCGGGGAACCGTCGGAGTGCTGGGGCAGGTTTGGCCGGCTGCCCGCGGCGCGGGCGATGGGCCGCTGCCTGGCGCGGGCGTCGACGACGGGTAGCGCGCCGGTGGCGGAGATGGCGCGGCTGGCCGCGGACTACCGCGCCGAGCACGCCCGTTCGGCGCTCGCCGGTGCCCGTCGGGCCGCGGTGCTGGCCACCGCGCCGCTGGGCGTGTGTTTCCTGCCCGCCTTCCTGCTGGTGGGCGTCGCCCCGGTGGTGATGGGGCTGGCCGGGGCGGTGTTGGGAGGCCCGATGGGCAGATGAGGAGGTTGAGATCGGCAGCCGGCCGCACCTCGCCCGGGCAGGACTTGCAGGTGGAACCGGCATGGAAGGGGCGGGAGTTGGGCACGGACGCGAGGCCGCGAGCAGGCGCACGCGCGTGCACGTGACGCGGCCGGGCGGCGAGTCGATGGGCGGCGGCACCGGTGGCGCGGGTAGTGGCATCGGGCTCGGAGCTGGCAGGAACCACGAGAAATCAGGAGGAGAGCAGAAATGGCGATGCGGAAGAAGGCCGAGCGGGTGGCGCGTTGGTGGGTTGGGCGGGTCCGGCGTTGCCGGGAAGTGACCGACGCGGGGATGAGCACGGCGGAGTACGCGGTGGGGACGATCGCGGCCTGCGGGTTCGCGGCGGTGCTCTACAAGATCGTGACGAGTGGGCCGCTGCGGACGGCGATGACCTCGGTGATCGAGAAGGCACTCCATGCACCGTTCTGAGCGGATGAGGCGGGCCG
>NZ_JACEGK010000206.1:0-12666 GCF_056859195.1 Streptomyces sp. NH27 | reverse complement strand
TAACGTTTTCTCGGGTCGCGAGCCGCCCCCGGAAGACGCCTTCGGGTGCGCCGGCGCGCCGTACGTCGGCCGCCGGTGCGCCCCCCGACATCTCCCCACCTCCCTGTTCGCGCACCGTCGTTCCCTCCGCCGCACCGCCCCGACACGCCGTGTTCGCACGGCGGGGCGCGGTACGGGCGCGGTGCGGGCGCGGGCTTCACGCCCGTACCGCGCCCCGCCGCCTGACAACGCTGTCAGACGTACGGGGGCGGCGACCGAGGGGCGGGCACGGGAGGCCGGCGAGAAGACGAAGAGAGGCAGCAGCCCGGATGAGGCTCATGTTGCTCGCAAGGCGAGCCGGAAGCGCGGCCACCGCCGCGGTCGTGATGGGCGCCATGGTGACCACGGTGCTGTCCCGGCCCGCGGTCGCCGACCCGATCACCGCGAACCAGGGCGTGGCCACGGTCGCGCAGTACCAGGGCGTGTGGAACGCGCCGCCGAGCCACCTCACCGGCGGCGACACCACCGACGCGCCGCTGATGGGCAACGGCGACGTCGGCGTCGCGGTCGGCGGCGGCATCGACAACCAGACGTTCTACGTGGGCAAGAACGACTTCTGGTCCGCCACCAGCCACGCCATCGAGCCGCTCGGCCGGATCGTGGTCTCGGCGGGCGGACTGGCCGGGGCGTCGTACCACGTGGTGCAGGACATCCAGCATGCCGAGGTGCGCGGCACCTACACCCTGGGCGGGCAGACGCTCGCCACGCAGAGCTGGGTGGACGCCGACACCAACATGTTCGTCACGTCGTTCACCCTGACCGGCGGCAGCGCGCAGAGCATCGGCATCACCCTGCAGAACGGCGCCGGCGGCACCCCCACCGTCTCCACCAGCGGCCACGACCTGGACGCCGACGTGGTCGCCGACACCGGCGGCAGCGGCGACCCGCGCGCCCGGATGGCGGCGCGCACCATCGGGCAGAGCCAGTCGATCTCCGGCGGCAAACTCACCCTGACCATGCAGCCGAACACCACCTCGACGCTGGTGGCCGCGATCGAGAGCAGCAACGACGCCGCGAACTACCAGTCCGCGGCCGACGCGTTGGTCGACAACCTCACCCAGGGCAACGTCGACGACCACAACGCCTTGCACCGCAACTGGTGGAATTCCTACTGGTCGCAGTCCTTCGTGCAGATCGGCGACAAGGACGTGGAGAAGAGCTGGTACGGCTCGCTCTACCTGCTCGGCAGCGTGTCGCGGGGCGGGAAGTACGCGCCCGGCCTGTGGGGCAACTGGATCACCGGCAGCATGAACTGGAACGGCGACTACCACACCAACTACAACTACCAGGCGCCGTTCTACGCCGCCCTGACGACCAATCACATCGCGCAGATGGACGCCTACGACCAGCCGGTGCTCGACTGGACGAGCCGCGGCCGGCAACTCGCCCAGCAGAACGGCTTCCAGGGCGTGCTGTACCCGGTCGGCCTGTCGCCCAACGGCACCAGCGCCGACACCAACCTGTACAACCAGAAGTCCGACGCGGTCAACGTCGCCAGCGACATGCTGATGCGCTACGAGCAGACCCGCGACACGGCGTACGCCGCGAAGGTCTATCCGTTCCTGAAGCAGGTCGGCCTGTTCTGGCAGAACTACCTGACCAAGGACTCCTCCGGCACGTACACGATCACCAACGACGCGCCGCAGGAGGGCGACGCCTATCCGCAGACCAACAACATCCTGTCGCTCGGCCTGGTCCACCTGCTGATGCAGGGCCTGGCCGACATGAGCGCCGCGCTCGGCCAGGACGCCGGCACCCGCGCCACCTGGCAGGACATCGACGCGCACCTCGCGCCGCTGCCGACCATGACGCAGAACGGCCAGACCGTCTTCCGGGAGACCTCCACCGGCGCGGGCTGGGTCAACGACGGCAACGACATCGACATCCAGGCCGTCTACCCGAGCGGCCAGGTCGGCCTGGACAGCCCCGCCGACCTCGTGCAGACCGCGCGCAACACCGTCGACCAGCTCACCGCGGCCTGGCACGGCGGCAACGCGCCCGCCACCTTCTACGCCGCCGCCGCACGGGTCGGCTACGACCCCGCCACGATCCTCGCCAACCTGCACACCGAGGCGACCGGCAACGCCTACCCCAACCTCGCCGTCCACCACAGCGGCGGTGGCATCGAGAACATCAACGTCACCACCTCCGGCCTGGACGAGATGCTGCTCCAGTCCTTCCAGCACGACGTGAAGGTGTTCGCGGACTGGCCGGCGAACTCCAACGCGAAGTTCGGCGACCTGATGGCCGACGGCGGCTTCCTGATCTCCAGCAGCATGGCGGACAACTCCGTGCAGTACGTCCGCGCGGTCAGCCAGAAGGGCGGCAACCTGGTCGTCACCAACCCCTGGCCCGGCAGCGCGGTCCAGGTCTACCGCGGCAGCTCCCACGCGGGCACCGTGTCCGGCACGAAGATCACGCTGAGCACGTCGGCGGGCGAGACGATCACCCTGGCCAGGCCCGGCACCTCCTACGCCACCGTGCAGACCGAACTCACCCAGCCGCTCCAGGCCGGCGGCGGCACCACCAGCACCAGCTTCTCCACCGGGTTCGAGTCCGGCCAGCCGCAACCCACCTGGACCGACTCCGTCGACACCGCCGGCGGCAACGTCGTGGACGTCACCGGCATCAACTCCGACTCCACCGGCCCGCAGACGGGCGTGCGCACCGGGGAGACGTCCCGGACCGGCACCGCCGCGCTGATGTACGCCGGCAGCGCCTCCGGCAGCAGCCCGCACGCCTACCTCAAGGTCTACGACCTCGGCGCCGCACCCCTGGACATCGGCACCGCCAAGACCCTCGGGTACTGGATCTACCCGCAGTCGCACGCCACCACCCCCTGGGTGCCGGCCGGTTCGACGGAGAGCGAGTGCGTCGCCGTCGACCTGGTCTTCACCGACGGCAGCACGCTGCGCGACTCCGGCGCCGTCGACCAGAACGGCAACCAGATCCATCCCGCCCACCAGTGCGGCCACTTGACGCCCGACACCTGGAACCACGTCACCGTCGCGCTGGCCGCGAAGAACTCCGGCAAGCACATCACCCGCGTCCTCGTCGGCTACGACCACCCCGGCGGCTCGGGCGGCTACCGCGGCTACATCGACGACCTGTCCGTCAACTGACGTCGGTGGCGGTTGCGCTGGGCGGCGCAAACGCCGGCAAAAGCCCGTGGTCGGCCACGGCCGACCACGGGCGGAGGGAAACGAACAAGTTCAGGAAAATGCCGTGGTCCAGCGGCGCAGCCGACCGGGGCGATCGAGGCCAACGGTGTCCGTAACCCACGTGCCGTCGCCGTCGCTGCCGACGAGGTTGCCCAGGCTGATGTCCTCGTCGTCTCCGAGGTCGGGGCAGACGAGGCGCGCCACCGGCTCCAGTGTGGTGGCGTCGACGAGCACTTCATGCGACTCCGTGAACCGGGCGCCGAAGACCGCTACGAGCCCCGGTGTGACGAAGTGGGCCTCGTCGATCTCCTCTTCCTCGTCCTCGTCCTCATCCTCCATGAGTGGGAAGGGCGCGAAGTCGGGCGCTGTGATCTCGCCGCCGAAGTTGTCGGCCACGTTGCCTACGACGGGCGCACAGTAGGCGCCGTCGATGACGCCCACCCACCGGGCGCCGTCGGGGGAGAACCCCAGCGGACGCCAGGCGCCGGTTGCCAGAATCGTCTCGGAGTGGTCGTCGCAGTGCACCCAACACCCGTCGTCGTTGTTGTTGCCGAACCCGACAATGCTGCCGCTCGGATGCACCAGGGGATCATTGGTGAACCAGCCCCGGTAGGCCGACGCGACGGTTGCGGTGGGCCGCCAGTCACCAGTGCTGACGACATGCCGCACCGCGGCGGCCGGATCGCCGTCGGTGCCGGCCGGCGTGGGGTCCGTGGGGCGGGCGTAGGCCCACAGCGCGCCGCCGTCAGGCCGGAACACCGCCGCGGCCAGCGCCTCATCGCCGTCTTCGTCGCGGAAAGCAGGGTGTTCGTTGCGCCAGGCGACCCGCCCCGCGGGGTCCACGACAATCGTGCGGTCGAACCCGGCGAACACCGCCCACCGCGCGTCCGGGCTCACGTCGACGCGGTAGCGGCGGGGCCACGGTGCATCGTCCCGTCTCGGCCACTGCAACTCGTCCGGCACCGTGAACCGCTCCACCACCTGCAAGCCGCGGTCGACCACGAAGACCTCGCCATCCACGCCGGGCGCGATCCAGCCGCCGCCGCTCCAACGGCTGACCGGATCGAGCACCGGCACGGCTGTCTCGGCCACCAACTCGGCCCGTGCACGGGGCAGTTCACTGTCGTTGATCATCGCATGAGCGTAACGGAGCCACCGGATCGGCACGGGCCGATGCCGCCCTACGCGACGCGACCTCACCATGGCCGAACACCAAAAACGTGAAGGGTCGAAGAACGAACCGAAGGACCGTTCCTGATGCCGTGGCCGGCAGCCCGCACCGACCGCCCCGCCGTCCGGTCCATGGTGGGGGACCTACGTGACAAGGAGTGGAGAGCCGGGACCGCGCGGCGGAACTTGACAAGGATTGTTGCCGCAAGGGCACATACGGGATATGGCCGAACTGCACGAAGTCCTCGCCGGAGTGGGTCCGCGGCTGCGCAGCCTGCGACATGCCCGCGCCTTCACCCTCGCCCAGCTCGCCGAGACGACCGGCATCTCGCTGAGCACTCTGTCCCGGCTGGAGTCGGGGCGGCGCAAACCCACCCTCGAACTGCTGCTGCCCTTGGCGAAGGCGTACGGCGTCCCGCTGGACGAGCTCGTCGGCGCGCCCGCCACCGGCGACCCGCGCATCCACCCGCGGCCCTTCACCCGCCACGGCCAGACCTTCGTGCCGCTCACCCACTACCTCGGCGGCCTGCACGCCTACAAGCAGATCATGCCGGTCCGGCCGGGCGGGCCCGACGCGGACGGCCCCCTGGAGCAGCGCACCCACGAGGGCTACGAGTGGCTCTACGTGCTCTCCGGCCGGTTGCGGCTCGCGCTCGGCGACCGCGACGTGATCCTCACCGCGGGCGAGGCGGCCGAGTTCGACACCCGCACGCCGCACGGCTTCGCCAACGCCGGTGACCACCCCGTGGAGTTCCTCGCCCTGTTCGGGCCGCAGGGCGAACGTGTCCATCTCAGGGCCCGCTCCGTCCCCGACCCGAGCTGAGCTGAGCTGGCCGGGGCTGATCTGGGCCGGCCGGGGCCGACGAGGGAGCCTCGGACGCGAAGTCGGGTCCCTGGGCGCGCGAGACCCGCGGGAGTGCGGCGGAGCGGACCGGGGCGTGCGCGTTGGCGGGGGTAATTGCGTTGCGCTGTTCCGAACCGTCGTGGCAGAGTTGGGGTCGCCCGAGGCCGTGGTGGTCCCGGGTCCTCACACACGGTTGGGAATGAAGTCCATGGTGCCGGCGTCCCGTAACGGCCGCCGTACACGCTGAGCGGTCCGCTTCTGCTCCAAGTCGAGAGCGGCAGCCCGTTCGTGCCGCGCGCTTCGCGTGCGGCGGTCATTCGCCGCGGTGTTTTCCGCACCGCCGGTCGTTCTCGCGCGCGGGGACGACCCGCCCGGCGCATCGCCGGGGCAGGCAGCAGCACACGCTTCCCGTCAGTGCCGCCGGACGTTGTGGCGGCGCGGGAGAGCGCTCCACCGTGTCTATTTTCGTGAGGTCACATCATCGTGGGCACCAATGTCCAGAATTTCGCCGTCGCCAACCTTCGCCGCCGTCCGGAGGTCGTGGAGAGCGGCGGCTTCGTGGCGGGCTTCGACCCCGCCACCGCCAGCCCGTATGTCAACTACGCGACCCCGCTGCCCGGTGCCGAGCCGACCGCGGCGGACATAGCCGGTCTTGTCGCCGAGTTCCGGGCCCGCGGGCTCAAGCCGCGGCTGGAGTTCGCCCCCGACAGCGCGCCCGTGGTCGAACCCGCCCTGCGCGCCGCCGGGTTCGGCACGGAGGAAGTGCACGAGTACCTGGTCTGCGAGCCGGGGGCGCTGATCATGCCGCCGTCCACCGGCAGTCTGCCCGGGCTTCTCGTGGCGGCCCCGGCCACCGAGGAGGAGTACGCGGCGGTCGACGCGGCCCTGTCCGAGGCGTTCGAGGGGGAGTTCGCGCCTTCCGCGGAGGGTGCCGCCCGGCTGCGGCGTGCCCAGGAGACGGGGGGAGCGGTGCGGTTCGTGAGCACCCCCGACGGCGGATGCGCGGGCGGCGGCTCCTGCTCCCCGCCCGCCGTCGGCACCTCGGAACTGACCGGCGTCGGCACCCGGCCCGCCTTCCGCCGCCGCGGCGTCGGCGCGGCCGTCACCGCCGCGCTCACCGCGGCGATGTTCCAACAGGGCGCCGAATCGGTCTGGTTGGAGTACTCCGGGGACGGCTCCCGCCGGGTCTACGAGCGGCTCGGCTACGTCGCCGAAGGCACGCGGCTCTACATGGCGCTGGAGGCGTAAGGAGGGACGTCGGGGTAGGGGGCGGACAGCGCCGGTCCGGCTCACCCGGAAGAAGGTGGGCCTGACCGGCAGCGGCGATCGGCGCCCCCGCCCGTGAGGCGCAGGGGCCGGTGGCGGGGTGCCGGCTAGGGCCGGTGGACCGTGATACCCGGGTGCATCCTGCGGGTGTGGTCCACCACGCGGGGCGGCCCGGTCAGGGTGCAGACGACGGTGAGCCGCAGGTCCGTACTGGAGGCGCCCAGGCGCAGTTCGAGTGCGCCGGGCTCCACCACGCGGCGACCGTCGCGGCCGGTGAAGGCGGCCAGGTCGGCGGGTACGGCGAGTTCCACGCGCGCGCGGGCGCCCGGTGCGAGGTGCAGCCGCCGGTAGCCGACCAGTCGCTGCTGCGGCTGGACGACGGAGGCGACCGGGTCGTGCAGGTAGACCTGGACCACCTCGGTGCCCTCGCGCCGCCCGGTGTTGCGGACGGTGAAGGAGCAGCGCACCTCCCCGTCGGTGCCGGCCTGGAACTCCGTGACGCGCAGGTCCGTCCACTGGAAGGTGGTGTACGTCAGGCCGTGGCCGAAGGCGTACGCCGGGGTCGGGTCGACGCTGGAGACCTCGCTGGCCCGGCCCAGCCGCGCGGCCAGGTACGTGGTCGGCTGGCTGCCCGGCCGGCTCGGCACGCTCACCGGCAGCCGCCCCGACGGTTCGACCTGACCGGCGAGCACGGCCGCGACGGCCGCGGTGCCCTCCTCGCCGGGGAAGAACGCCTGCACGACGGCCGCCGCCTCGTCCACCGCGCGGCCGAGCGCGTACGGCCGCCCGGCGAGCAGCGTGAGGACCACCGGCCGGCCGGTGTCCAGGACCGCGTCGAGGAGTTGCTGCTGCACACCCGGCAGCGCCAGCGACTCCGCGTCGCAGCCCTCACCGCTGGTGCCCCGGCCGAAGAGCCCGGCCCGGTCGCCGAGCGCGAGTACCACCACGTCGGCCTCGGCCGCGGCGTGCACCGCTTCGGCGAAACCGCCGGTGTCCGGGGTGTCCACGCCGCAGCCGACCGCCGAGACGATCCGGCTGTCGGGGAACTGTGCTTCCAACGCTTCGCGCAGCGAGGGCAGTTCGATGCCGGCCGGCACCTGCGGGTGCTGGACCCCGACGTGCATGGGGAACGCGTAGCAGCCGAGCACCGCGGTGGGTGTGTCGGCGTTGGGGCCGATGACCGCGATGATGCCCGGCCGGTCCAGCGGCAGGGTGCCGTCGTTGCGCAGCAGCACCACGCTCTCCTCGGCGACCCGGCGGGCGATGGCCCGGTTGGCGGCCGAGTCCAGGTCGACGCTGCCGCGCAGCGCCTCCAGGTACAGCGCGCCCGCGGCCGACGCGGACGCGTCCGAGCCGCCGACGCCGCTGCCGGCCGCCGTACCCGTACCCGCACCCGAGTCCGCACCTGTTTCCGTCTCCGCGCTGTCCTGCGCCGCTGCCCTCCCCGGGGCGGTCACCCCGTTGACCCGTCCGGCCAGTACCTGCGGCACCGGGTCCCATCCGGCGTCCAGCAGCCCGAGTTGGGCCTTCTGCACCAGCACCCGGCGCACCGCCCGGTCCAGCAGCGCTTCGGGCACCCGTCCGGTGCCGACCGCCTTGAGCAGCGGCTCGCCGTACGCCTTGACGGTGGGCAGTTCGACGTCGACGCCCGCCGCGAGCGCCGCGCCCGCCGCCTCCCCGAGGGTGCCGGCCACGCCGTGCAGCGTCTGGAGGAAGGCGACGCCGAAGTAGTCGGCGACGACGGTCCCGGTGAAGCCCCAGGTGTCGCGGAGCAGCCCGGTCAGCAACTGCTCGTCGGCCGCCGACGGGATGCCGTCGGTGTCGGTGTAGGCGTGCATCACCGACCGGACACCGCTCTCGCGTACCGCCATCTCGAACGGCGGCAGGATCACGTCGGCGCGCTCCCGGCCGCCCATGCCGACCGGCGCGAGGTTGCGGCCGGCGCGGGAGGCGGAGTAGCCCGCGAAGTGCTTGAGGGTGGCGACGACCCCGGCCGACTCCAGCCCGCGCACGTAGGCGGTGCTGATCGTGCCGACCAGGTACGGGTCCTCGCCGATGGTCTCCTCGACCCGGCCCCAGCGCGCGTCGCGCACCACGTCCAGCACCGGCGCGAGCCCCTGGTGGACGCCGACCGCCCGCATGTCGTGGCCGATCCGCTCGGCCATGGTGCGCACCAGCGCGGGGTCGAAGGTCGCGCCCCAGGCCAGCGGCACCGGGTAGGCGGTGGCGCCCCAGGCGGCGAAGCCCGCCAGGCACTCCTCGTGGGCGAGCGCGGGGATGCCGAAGCGGCCCGCGGCCATGATCCGGCGCTGGGTGCGCAGCAGCGACAGCGCGCCGAGCGCCGGATCGACCGGGGCGGTGCCGAACGGCCGGGTCAACTGGCCCAGGCCCTGCGGCAGTAGCGCGTCGAGGGTGACCGGCACCTCCATCTCGTGCTGGTGGGGGGCGACTTCGCCGCCTTCGGCGGAGGCACCCACCCAGATGCCGTACAACTGGGCGGCCTTCTCCGGCAGGGTCATCTCGGCGATCAGGGCGTCGGCCCTGGCCTCGGGCGGCAGGGAGGTGTCCTGCCAGCGGGCGGCTGGCGGCGGCGTGTGTCCCGGGGCGGTCCGCTCGGGCCCGGTCCGCTCGGGCACGTTGCGTTCAGGCACGGTCTGCTCGGGCACGTTGTGTTGGGGCACGCTCTGTTCGGGCACGGTGTCGGTCACTTTCCTCCGACGCCCATGAGCCCCTGCACCAGGGCACGGCGGGCGAACAGGTAGACGATGAGGATCGGCAGCATCGACAGCACCACCGCGGCCAGCAGGCCGGGGATGTCCACGCCGTGCTCGGTCTGGAAGTCGTACAGACCCAGGGTGATCACCTTGGAGGAGTCGGACTGGGTCAGCACCAGCGGGAAGAGGAAGCCGTTCCACGCCTGGAGCGCGGAGAAGACCACGATCGTGGACAGCCCGCCCTTGGACAGCGGCAGCACCAGCTGGACGAACACCCGCCACTGCGGGGCCCCGTCCATCGCCATCGCCTCGTACAGGTCGGGGGTGATGTCGCGCATCACCCCGGTCAGCACCAGCGCGCTCACCGGCAGGCAGAACGCCGCGGTCGGCAGGATCACGCCGGCGAGGTTGTCGTAGAGCCCGGCGCGGTTGATGACGTAGAACATCGGCACGATCACCGCCTGCGCGGGCACCGCGAGACCGAGCAGGAACAGCCGGAAGACCCCGGTGGTGATCCGGCCCCGGCCGCGCACGATCGCGTACGACAGCGGCGGCACCAGCAGCACCACGATGGCCACCACCGCGATGGTCACCAGCAGGGTGTGGAGGAAGTACCGGCCGAAGCCGTTCGAGAAGTCCTGCGTGTAGTTGTGCAGCGTGAAGTGCCCGGGGAACGACAGGGGGCCGTGCGACGCGTAGTCGCTGCGGCTGCGCAGGGTCGCGGCGAGCATGACGTACAGCGGCAGGCCGACCAGGAACAGCCAGACCAGCGAGCCGAGTCCGGCCAGGAAGTTGGGGCGCCTTCTCATCACAGGCCCTCCGAGCTGCTGCGCATCTTGTCGTAGCCGGAGACCCGCACCACGATCAGCGAGGTGACGGTCGCGACCAGCACCAGGACCAGCGCGATCGCCGCGCCGCCGCCGAAGTCGAAGCTCTTGAAGGCCCGTTGGTACATGTAGTAGGCGCTGATCGTGGTGTCGGTGCCGGGGCCGCCCTGGGTGAGGATCAGCACGGTGTCGAACGTGGTCAGGCCGCCGACGACCATCAGGATCATCGAGGTGATCATGGTGTTGCGCAGTTGCGGCAGCGTGATGTGGAAGAACTGCCGTACGGTGCCCGCGCCGTCGATCGCCGCGGCCTGATAGAGGACCTGCGGTATCGCGCGGGTCGCGCCCTGGTAGATCAGGGTGTGGAAGGGCGTGTACTGCCAGGCGCCGACGAAGACCAGCACGCCGATCGCGCCGGACCGCATGCCCAGCAGGTTGCCGTTGCCGAACAGCCAGTGGGCCTGCGCGGGCACTCCGAAGTTCGGGTCGAGCAGCGCCCGCCACAGCACGGACACCGCGGTCGCCGACAGCAGCAGCGGCACGAAGAACACCGCCGACAGCACCGCGCGGTTGCGCTGCTTGCCGGCTGCCCAGACCCCGAGCAGGATGCTCAGCGGGGTCTGCACGGTGACGCCGAGGACGGTGATCAGCACGCTCAGCCACAGGCTCTGGATCATGGTGTGGTCGTGCAGCAGCGCGCGCCAGTTGTCCAGGCCGGCGAACTCGGGTGCGCCGAGGCCGTCCCAGCTGGTGAAGGAGAGCACCGCCACCAGCACCAGCGGCAGGATGGCGAACAGGGCGAAGAACAAGGTGGCGGGGATCGCCCAGGCGAGGCCCGGGCGGGTCACCGCTGAGGCGGACCGGCGGGCGGGCCGGCTGGCCCGCCCGCGGCGCGCGGCGGACGGCGCGGTCGAGGTGGTGGTCATGGCGTGGGTCCCTCGGTCAGGACGCCGACAGGCCCTGCATGGCCTTGATGAAGCCGTCGGCGTTGATCTTGCCGTCGAAGAACTCCTGGACGGCGGTGTGGATGGCCGTGGTCTGTGACGGCGGGTACGCCTGGTCCCACGAGAGCTGGAACGAAGGGGCCTGCTTGACCAGGTCGAACTGGTACTTCAGGTAAGCCGGGTTGGACGCGGTGTCCAGGAACTTCGGGGTGTTGGTGGTGGTCGGCAGGTTGCCGATGGCCAGGTGCGCCTTCACGAACTCGTCCGAGTACTGGAGCTTGAGGAACTGCGCGACGGCGTCCGGGTACTTGGTCTTCTTCAGCACCGAGTAGAAGTTGTTGGTGTTGCCGACCACGTCGTTCGGGTCGCCCTTGCCGGCCGGCACGCTCGGGAAGGGGCCGTAGCCGAGGTCGGTCTTGGTGAAGTCGGGGTTGGCGTCCTGCTGGGTGGAGTACTCCCACGAGCCCATCAGCTCGAAGCCGGCCTTGCCGGTGGCCAGCAGCGCGGGCGAGCCGCCGTCGCTGAACTTCACCGAGTCGTAGTTGCCGCCGAACGCGCCCGCGTCGACGAGCTGCTTGAGCATCGTCAGCGCCTTGCGGCTGTCGGGGCTGTCCCAGACGCTCGTGTCGCCGCCGAGCGCCTTCTCGAACAGGCCGGGGCCGGCTATGCGGTCGTACATGTACTCGAACCACATCTGCGTCGGCCACTGGTCGCCGCCGCCCAGCGCGATCGGCGTCTTGCCCTTGGCCTTGAGCACCTTGACGTCGCCGAGCAGGTCGTCCCAGGTCTTCGGTTCGGACAGGCCCGCGTCCGCCAGCACCTTCTTGTTGTTGAACAGCAGCACCGGCTGCGTGCCGCGCATCGGGACGCCGTACGGCTTGCCGTCGATGACCGCCGTGTTGAACACCGACGGGAGGAAGTTGGACTTCAGCCCCGGGTCCTTGGCGATGAAGCTGTCCAGCGGCATCAGCAACCCGGCCTTGACGAACGGCTGAATGCTGCCGGCGCCCCAGTTGTAGAAGATGTCGGGGGCCTGCTTGGTGGTGATGATCGTCTGGAGCTTCTGCTGGTAGTCCGCGCCGGGGATGGTGTCGAGCACCGCCTTGACCTTCGACGTCTTGTTGAAGGTGGCGACGAGCTGCTTCTCCACCTTGTTCGTCGCGTCGCCGTAGACCAGGACGTGGATGCGGCCGGAGCCGGACCCCGAACTGCTGCCGCCGCATGCCGCCAGGGACAGCCCGAGTGCGAGCACCACGCCACCGGCGGCGGCACGAGTGAACCGAGCGCTCTTCATCATGGAGTGCCTTTCGAATGTTTCGGCGGCGATGCCGAAATTTCTGCGCCGCCCAGACGCTAGAGCGCGGCGGGAAAGCCGGTCAACCCTCCGGCCTGCGGTTATCAAAGCGTTACGGTGTGCCCGTCGGCCCTTGACGCCACACAGGTATCGCGGGGTCTGCGGCGGGTGGACCGGGTGCGGCGGCGGGCGTCGAAAGCTGTAGCCGGCAGGTTCGATCGTTTCGGAATCGGGCGGCTGGGGCGGGCGGCGGCCGATTAGGGGAGCGCCGATGGGTACCCGAAGGACATGACTTCTGGAGACGACCAGAGAGACCATCAGCGGGGGCGGCGGGACCTACCGGAGTGGCCGGACCCGCACGACCCCCCTGACCCGCTCGCTCCCCGTGGCCCGTACGGCGCACCCGC
>NZ_JACEGK010000205.1:0-12831 GCF_056859195.1 Streptomyces sp. NH27 | reverse complement strand
CCACCTCAGTCCCGGTACCGTTCGAAGACGCGGTTGCCGTCGCGGACGAGCTTTCCGCGCAGCGAGTCCAGGCTGATCGCGCCGGCGTAGTACTGCTGGAGCGCCGGCACGGCGATCTTGTCGGACCACTCGGGGTAGCCGCGCATGCCGAGCGCCGGCGACGCGGTCAGGTGCTCGGCCATCGCCATTCCGGTGTTCCACCCGAGCTTCGCGGTGGTCAGCGACGGGTCACGCAGCGCCGCGGAGCCGGTCGGCGGCATCCAGTCGCCCTGCGCGAGCCGCAGCAGGTGCGGGGTCTGCGTCATGAAGTCGATGAACTCCACGGCCGCCTGCTGGTGCTTGCAGGACTTCGCCACCGACAGGGTCTGCGGGCTGACGCCCTGGGAGCGCCCTCCGTCGGGCGCCTTGCCGCCGACCGGCAGCGGCAGGACGACCCAGTCGAAGTGCTTGGGCGCCTGCTGCTGGATCTGCTGCCGGTAGGAGAAGTTCAGCGGCAGCATGGCGTACCGTCCGGCGAAGAACCCGGGCAGTACGTCGCCGCCGCCGAGCGCCAGCGCGCTGGAGGGCGCGGACCTGTCGGTCTTCACCTGCCGGCGGACCAGCTCGGCGAAGGCCGAGTCGGCGCTGCCGAACCGCACCTCGGTACGGCCGCTGCCCTGGTCCTTGTAGAGGACCCGACCGCCGTTGGTCAGCGCCAGGTTGAGCGTCACGCTCACCGGCGAACTCATCGGCCAGGCCGTGCCGTACCGCTCGGCCGAGCCGCCGCCGTGGTGGGACAGCTCCCGGCAGATGTCCTCGAACTCCTGCCAGGTCCACGGGTGCGCGACGTCCGGCAGCCGGACGCCCGCCTTCACCAGCAGGGTGCGGTTGGCGATGAGTACCCGCGGCTCCTGTAGGAACGGCACCCCGTACACCGCGCCGTTGAACCGCGCGGTGTCCCAAGTGCCCTGCGGGATACGGCTCTTCAGGCCCGCGGGCAGCAGGCCGGTCAGGTCGGCGAGGTAGCCGCCGGAGCCGAAGTCGGTCAGGTCGATGCCCTCGTCGTGGATGATGTCCGGCGCCGCGCCCCCCTCGAAGGAGGTCAGCAACTGGTCGTGGACGTCGTCCCAACTGCCCTGCACATAGCGGACCTGCACCTCGGGGTGCTGCTCGTTCCACTGCGCGACCAGTGCCTTGTTCGCCTTGACCGAATCCGTCTGCCAGGCCAGCGACAGGAAGTCCAGCCGCGGCACGCCCGAGCCGCCGGAGGAGCCGCAGGCCGTCAGCAGCGATCCGGAGCCCGCCACCGCGGCGGTCGCGGCGGCGCCGGTCAGGAAGGTACGGCGGCGCATCAGCCCTTCACCGCCCCGGTCATCATGCCGCCGACCAGGCGCTTTTGCAGCAGCGCGAAGAACAGCAGGCTGGGCAGCGTGGCAAGCACCGACGCGGCGGCGAGCGGGCCGAGGTCCGCGGCGCCCTCGGCGCCCAGGAAGTGGGTCAGGATCACGGACATCGTCTGCTTCTCCGGGGACTTGAGCAGGACCAGGCCAAAGAAGAACTCGTTCCACGCGGTGACGAAGGAGAACATCAGCGTGGCCACCAGGCCCGGGGCCAGCAGCGGCAGCACCACGCTGCGCAGCGCACGGGCCCGGCTGCACCCGTCGATCGCGGCGGCCTCCTCCAGCGAGACCGGCACCGCCTTGATATAGCCCTGGAGCATCCACAGCGCGAACGGCAGCGTCCACACCACGTAGACCAGGCCGAGGCCGAGCCGGGAGTCGACCAGGTGCAGGTTCTTCAGCACCATGAACAGCGGGATGATGATCAGCACCAGCGGGAACATCTGGCTGACCAGGATCCAGCCGGTGCCGGCCCGGCTGACCATCGAGCGGAACCGCACCATCACATAGGCCGCGGGCACCGCGATGGTCACCGACACGATCGCGGAGATCCCGGCCACCATCAGGCTGTTGAGCGCGGAGTGCAGCAGCGGCTGCTCGTCGAAGGCGGACCGGAAGTTGTCCAGCGTGGGGTGCTTCGGCAGCCACGTCGGGTGGATCGAGCCCAGTTCCTGCGGCGACTTGAAGGCGGTCGAGACCAGCCACAGCAGCGGGAAGGCGAGGAACACCACGTAGCACAGCAGCGCGAGGTACTGCCCGGCGCGGCCCACCCGGCGGCGGGCCCTGCGCCGCCCGGCACCCGTGGAAGCACCGGGCGCGGGCGCGGGGGTTGCGGGGGGAGCGGGTACGGCGGCCGCGCCGGCCGCGTCGGTCGCGCTCATGACTCGTCCTCCTTCAGGCGGTTGCGCAGGAACACGGCCAGCAGTACGGCGATCACCGCGACCATCACCAGGCCCATGGCGGCCGCGTAGCCGAACTGGCCGTAGCGGAACGCCTCGTCGTAGGCGAAGAGCATCGGCAGCTCGGTCTTGCCACCGGGCCCGCCGCTGGTCAGCACGTAGACCAGACCGAAGGAGTTGAAGTTCCAGATGAAGTTCAGCGCGGTGATGGAGAGCACCACCGGCTTGAGGGTCGGCCAGGTCACCGTGGTGAACCGGCGCCACAGCCCGGCGCCGTCCAGGCTCGCGGCCTCGTGCAGCTCCAGCGGTACGTTCTGCAGGCCGGCCAGCAGCACCACGGTGGTCTGCGGCATGCCCGCCCACACGCCCACCACGATCACCGCGGGCAGCGCCAGCGACAGGCTGGACAGCCAGTCCGTGGTGCCGTCGGTCAGATGCAGGTGGTGCAGCGTGTTGTTGAGGATGCCGGCGTCCGGGTTGTAGACCAGCCGCCACATGATGCCGACCACGACCTCCGGCATCGCCCACGGCACCAGCGCCAGGGTGCGGGCCAGCCAGCGCAGCCGCAGGTTCTGGTTGAGCAGCAGCGCCAGGCCCAGCGACATCAGGAACTGCAGCACGGTGACGCACACCGCCCACAGCAGGCCGATCCGGAACGACTGCCAGAAGAGCGAATCGAGCCGCAGGTCCTTGAAGTTGGCGATGTCGGTGAAGGACGTGGAGTTGGTGACGCCGGACTGGGCGTCGGTGAAGGCGAGCGAGATCC
Organism: Streptomyces sp. NH27; assembly: GCF_056859195.1. Lineage (NCBI taxonomy): Bacteria > Bacillati > Actinomycetota > Actinomycetes > Kitasatosporales > Streptomycetaceae > Streptomyces > Streptomyces sp. NH27. The sequence goes on along the minus strand of NZ_JACEGK010000205.1, from coordinate 9,787 downwards.
CGTACAACAGCGGGCCCACGCTCAGCACCAGCACCGGGATCAGCACGGGCAGCAGCAGGAACCAGGCGTCCTTGTCCAGGCCGAGCATCCGGCGTCGCGCGGCGGTGGAACGCGGCGGGGGAGTGCCGGCCCCCCGTCCGGCGCCGCGCCGCGGCCGCAGGGCCGCTCCGGCGCTCACGACGCGCTCACCGGGGTGCCGGCGGACGCGATGCCCGTGCCCGGGTTCGTGGCCGTGCCAGGGCTCGCGGCCGGGCTCGTGCCCGGGTCCCGGTCCTGGTCCCGGTCCGTGCCGACGTCGGAATCGGGGTCGGAACCGTCGTCGCGTCCGGGCCGGACGTGCGCGGTGGAGCCGCGTACGACCAGCCGGGGCGCGACGGTCTCGCACCGCACCTCGTGATCCCCGCCGTCCAGCCGGGCCAGCAGCATCTCGGCGGCTATCCGGCCACGTTCGGCCGAGCCGAGGTCCACGCTGGTCAGCGCGGGGTGGCCGGCGCGGGCCAGTTCGCTGTTGTCCATACCGGCCACGGCCAGTTGCTCGGGTATCCGCAGGCCCCGGTCGAGGGCGGCGTGCACCGCGCCCAGCGCGAGCTGGTCGTTGGCGCAGAAGACGCTGTCGATAGCGGGATCGGCGTCCAGCAGCCGGTGCATCGCCGCCGCACCGGCCGCGATACCGAACTCGGTGGTGACGGTGAGCGCCGGGTCGTGGTCCAGCCCGGCCTCCTCCAGCGCGGTGCGGTAGCCGAGGCTGCGGTTGCGGCCGGGCACGGTGTCCGCGGGGCCGTTGATGAACGCGGTCCGCCGACGTCCGCTCGCCAGCAGGTGGCGCATCGCGAGCACGGCGCCGGACACCGAGTCGGCCCGCACGCTGTCCACCGGCGCCTGGTCGGGCAGCGACCCGATCACGACCACCGGCCGCGCCGCCCCGCCCAGCACCTTCAGATGCTCGTCGGTGACCCGGATCGGAACCAGGATCAGGCCGTCGCTGGTGCGGTCGGCCAGGCTGCGCACCACGTCCAGCTCGTCCTCGGCCACGGCGTCGGTGGAGTGCAGCAGCAGCCGGTAGCCCAGCGGCTTCGCGGTCGCCTGTATCTGGCGGACCATCGAGACGTACACCGGGTTGCCGACGTCGGGCATCGCGAAGGTGAGTTGCCGGGTGCGGCCGCCCTTCAGCGACCTGGCCACGCCGTTGGGCACGTAGCCCAGTTCCGCGGCGGCCTGTTCGACCCGCCGGACCGTGTTGGGGCGGGCGCCGTGCCCGTTCAGCACCCTCGACACCGACGCGATCGAGACCCCCGCCTTGGCGGCGATGGTCTCGACGGTCGGCGGTCCGGCCGAAGTCGTCATGGATCGTCCTTTCGCTGAAGCCGAAGCTGAACCGCAACCGGACTGTAAACGTTTACAGTTCGCTCCTGGCAAGCTGCTTCCGAGGAAGTGGTTTCCGTCATGTTGCGCGGGTGTTTCGCTGATCGTCAAGGGCTGTGGCCTGAATCACACTCTTGAGGGAGGTGGGCTCACACGCTCGACCGACCGTCACCTGCGCTGCGCGCGTACCAGCGTCTCGCCCGCCGGGGTGCGGTAGTACAGCACCGAACGCCCGGCGCGGCGCCGCTCGACCAGTCGTGCGGCGAGCAGGATCTTCAGGTGGCGGCCCACCGAACCGAGGCCCTGACCGGTGAGCGCGACGAGTTGGGTGGTGCTCTTCGGGTCGTCCAGGAGGGTCAGTACGGTCGCCCGCACCGGCCCGAGCAGCGCGGCGAGCGCTTCGGGCGCGGGGCGCGCGGCCGGGTCGAGCAGGGCGCCGGAGCAGGCGTAGACGACGGCGTAGTGACCGTACGCGGTGTCCGGCGGGGGCGGGGGAGCGGCCGGATACGGCGGAGGCTCCGGGGCCGGGTCCGGTGGTGGCTGTGGCTTCGGGTCCGGGTCGGGCCCCGGCTTCGGCCCCGGCCTCGTGGGAGCGGGCGAGCCCGATGCCGTTGCCGGGTCCACCACCCGCTCCAACCCCCTATCCTGCTCCGGCTGTTGCCAGCAGACCCAGCCCCGGGCCGGGGTAACCGGCACGAACGTCAGCCGCGCGCCGGACAGTTCGCGCGGCGGCCGGTCATACGCGTTGATCTGCAACCGGGTCCCGCCGAGCCAGTGCATTCCGGGGCGCATGTCGGACACGGCCGCGGCCCAGCCGCCGCGGCTCAACTGCCGGGTGCGGGCGACCATGTCGGCCTCGATCACCCGGCGCCTGCGCGGCCAGTCCGGCCGTACCGTCTGCCGCCAGACCCACTCCAGCAGGTCGGCGGTGCGCTCGGCCAGGTCGGTGCGGCCGGCCAGCGGGCCCGGCAGCGGACCGGCCGCCGACACCGCGAGGTCCGCGCGCACGGTCGCGGCCGGCGCCTCGCGCACCCGAGCCAGCTCGCGCCGGAGGAGAGCGTCGCCGCTGCCCTCGCCGTGGTCCGCGTCCGCGTCGGTGCCGGTCCCGCCGCCCGGGGGAGGTGCCAGGTAGTCGGCGATCCAGTGGTCGCCGAGCATGGTGCGCACCAGCAGCGACGTGACTGGGTCGTCGGCCAACCGCGCCCGGTAGGAGGGAAGTTGGGCGTCGAGCCAGCCCCGCTCGGCCGGGTGCCCGGCGCTCGCGGCGGCCAGCGAGAGCAGGCAGGCAGTGGTCTCGGCGAGCGGCGACACCACGAAGCGGCTGCCCGCGAGGGTGTCCGCGCTCACTTCCCACCAGCCCATGGTTTCTCCTCCGTGCGAAACATTAACTCCGTGCACGCCCCCTCCCCGACGCTCCAGGACATGCGCACCTATCGACAGCTCTTCGCCACTCCGGAGTTCGGTCCGCTCTTCGCGACCTGCTCGGTGCAGATCGCCGCCCAGACGGTCAGCGGGCTGGCGCTGAGCGTCCTGATCTACCGCAGTACCGGCAGCCCGCTGCTGGCCGCGCTCGCGATGTTCGGTCCCTGCCTGGCCCAGGTGGCCGGCGCCACCACGCTGCTGTCGGCGGCCGACCGGCTGCCGCCGCGTACCGCGCTGGCCGGGCTCGCCCTGGTCTTCGCGGTCGCCACCGCAGCCCAGGCGGTGCCCGGCCTGCCGGTATGGGCGGCCTTCGCGATCCTGCTCGCCGAAGGGCTGGTCGGCTCGCTCGGCGGCGGAGTCCGCTACGGGCTGCTCAACGAGATCCTGCCCCGCGAGGGTTACCTGCTGGGCCGCTCCGTGCTCAACATGTCCGTCGGCGCCATGCAGATCGGCGGGTTCGCCGTCGGCGGCGCCCTGATCGCCACCCTCTCGGCGCGCGGCGCCCTCCTGCTGTCCGCCGCCCTTTACCTGGCCGCCTCCGTCGTCGCCCGCTGCGGTCTCGGTCCCCGCCCGCCGCGCGCCTCCGACCGCGCCTCCCTCGGCCGCACCATGCGCACCAACGCCCTGCTGCTGTCCGCCCGTCCCCGCCGCGCGGTCTACCTCGCGCTGTGGGTGCCCAACGGACTGATCGTCGGCTGCGAGTCCCTGTACGTCCCCTATGCGCCCGGCCACGCCGGACTGCTCTTCGCCTGCGCGGCCCTGGGGATGCTGGCCGGGGACACCCTCACCGGCCGCTTCGTCCCCCGCCGGGTCCGGGCCCGGCTCGGTTCACCGCTGCGGCTGCTGCTCGCGGCGCCCTACCTCGTCTTCGCCGTGCACCCCGTGCTTCCGCTCGCGCTCACCGCCGTCGTCCTCGCCTCCGTCGGCTACTCCGCCGGACTGCTGCTCCAGGAACGCCTGATGGAGCTCACGCCCGAGGAACTGAGCGGCCACGCGCTGGGGTTGCACTCCGCCGGGATGCTCAGCATGCAGGGGATCGGCGCCGCCCTCGCTGGCGCCGTCGCCCAGTGCTGGTCGCCGGCCGCCGCGATGTCGCTGATGGCCGCCGCGTCCGTCGCCGTCACCCTCTCCCTGGCGCCCGCCCTGCGCCTCCCGACACGATGAATTTTGGTTGTCCCGGCCTCGCCGGAGAGCGATGATCCTCCTCATGTTCGACTCTGCGTCTGCGTCTGCGGGTTCGGCACTGCGGCCGTACCCCAAGATCTCTGCGAGGGGCGGGCTCGGCGTGTCCGGGGTCCGGGAGTGGGTTGCCGTGGAAAAGGTGCACGGAGCGCACTTTGCCGTGGTGTGTGACGGCGCGGGGGTTCATCCGGCGAAGCGGCGTGAGTTGCTGGGTGACGAGGCGCTGGACGGCTTCTTCGGCGTGAGCAGAATCTGGCCGGTGCTGTCGGTGGCGGCGGCCCGCTTCGCCTCCGCACTGCGCAGTGCGTGGGGTGACGCCGAAGTAGTGACGATCTACGGTGAGTTGGCCGGTGGAAGCTACCCGCACCCGGATGTTCCCGTCATTGCCGGGGCCGAGCCGGTACAGACGGGCGTGTGGTACTCGCCGGGCCTGCGCTGGCTGCCGTTCGACGCATCGGTCGAGACGGCCGAGGGACGCTGCTGGATCTCCGACCGTGCTCTGCGCGGAGCCGCGGCCGCCGCAGGGCTCATCTGTCCTCCCGCTCTCGGGCACGGCGCGCTGAACAAGCTCCAGGAGTTGCCGTGCGCCTTTCCCACAAGAGTCCCAGCCCTCTTCGAACTGCCCGAACTGGCGGACAATGTCGCCGAAGGCTACGTCCTCAGACCCGCCGGCGAATGGCGGGAGGTGGATTCCGCCGGCACCGGCATGCGTCCGGTGGTCAAGGTGAAACAGAAATCCTTCGCGGAGGACGAGCGGTTCGACGGCGCACGTCCCTATCTGCCACCACCGCAGGGAGCGGCCGGAGTCCCCGCCTGGCTCCTGGCCCGGGCCTCGGAACTTCTCACCCCCGCTCGTGCGGCCGCAGTGGTCAGCAAGCTGGGCCCCCGCACTCCGGTGGATATCGTGGCGGAGGAGATCACCCGGGATGTCTCGGAAGAGCTTGCCGAAGCGCTGGGTGGCTTGGAAGACGCCCTCCTACGCCCTCTGGAACGGGCGCTTCTGCCGGGGGCGCGCTCCCTGGCGGCGTTCGACGCCAAGGACCGTCATTCCTCCCGGACCGGCAGCCGCGATCCCTTCCGGCCGCATCTCGGCCGAACCCCTGGCTGACCTCGACGATCGGCAGCAGTGCCGCCGACGGTGGGAAGTCGAGTTCTCGCGGAGTCGGGCCTGACGGAGCCGGCACATCAGTGAGGCGGTCGAGCAGTTGATCGAGGGCGTCCTGGCCGTCGTCGGCGGCGACGCGTTCTTCGTCGCCGAGCGGCATGGCCGCCGGCCGGCAGGCCGACCCGCGCGCGGGGCGCGGCGGGGGAGCCGCTGCCCGCCGAACGCGGGGCCGGTCCGCGCGTGGGGCATACTCGGGCTTTGCGGGCGTGTCGGCCCGCGAGCAGCGGAGGTGCGCGATGGTGTCGTCGTCGGGGCAGGAGCCGGCGCGGAGGGTCACGATCCACGACGTGGCCCGGTCGGCCGGGGTCTCCCGGCAGACTGTGTCGCGGGCGTTGAACGGCAAGGACGAGATCGAGCGCTCCACCAAGCAGCGGGTGCTCGACGCCGCCCGCGAGCTCGGCTACCGGCCGAGCCGGTTCGCCCGGGGCCTGGTGCGGCAGGACACCACCACGATCGGGCTGGTCATCCCGGACCTGCGTAACCCGTTCTTCACCGAGGTCGCCGCGTCCGCGCTGGAGGCCGCGCGGGCCTGCGGCTGGCACGTGATCGTATACGACACCGCGGACCGCCGCGAGGAGGAGATCGGCACCCTCCAGGTGATCGGCTCGCAGGTGGACGGGGTCGTCGGCTACTTCAGCTGCACCGAGGACGAGCTCGACCGGTACACCCGCGGTATCCCCACGGTGCTCATCGACCGCGACCGCCCGACGGAGCGGTTCAGCTCCATCCGGATCGACGGCGAGGAGGGCGTGCACGCCGCGATCGCGTACCTGGTCGCACAGGGCCACACCCGGATCGGCATGCTCGACCACATCGGCCGCGCCGAACCGAGTCTGCGCCGTGCCTGGTTCACCACCGCCGCGCTGGCACACGGCATCGACCCGGGCCGGGTGGCAGGCGCCGCCCAGTCGGCCGACGGTGGCGGGGCGGGCCTGCGGGCACTGCTCTCCGCCGATCCGGAGGTCACCGCGGTCTTCACGTTCAACGACATCGTCGCCGTCGGGGCGCTGCGCGAGGCGCGCCGGCTCGGCCGCGACGTACCCGGCGAGCTGGCGGTGATCGGCTTCGACGGGCTGCAGTTCGGCGCGCTGATGGAGCCCCCGCTGTCCAGCGTGGCGCTCGACACGCGCCGGCTGGGGGCGCTCGCCGTCGAGCAGGTCAGACGGCGGCTGACCGGCGCCGATCCGCTGCCGCCCGAGGACCTGGTGGTCCGGGCCGAGTTGCGGCTGAGCGGCTCCGCGTAACCTGAGTGACTGGGGATTGACCCGTATGTCTTGACATTCGACATGAACGCAGCGCAGACTGCCGGAAATTGACCAGTCCCGTGAACGTTCCCGGGAACGTTCACGGAACGGCCCGTCCGAGCGATCGGCGAAGCCGCCGCCCCGGCCCCGCCGACCCGAGCATTCCAACCAGAAGGCAGCCTGCCTTGAGGTGTCAACGTCGACCTGTCCAGCACTGGAGCTGGACACCCTGGAAGGAAACCATGAGAAACACCGCCTCGCGCGTCCGTCTTGCCGCCGCCGTCACCGCGGTCGCAAGCATCGCCGCGCTCGCCGGCTGCTCGTCGTCCGGCCATTCGGGCGGCTCGTCGGCCGCCGCTGCCTGCGCGCCCGCGAAGGGCAAGGTCACCCTCCAGTACTGGAACACCGTTCCTGGCATGGACAAGGTCGTCGCTCTGTGGAACAAGCAGAACCCGGACATCCAGGTCCAGACGAAGGACATCTCCAACGACCAGTACGGCACGATCAGCAACTCCCTGAAGGCGGGCAACGCACCCGACCTCGCTCAGGTCGGCTATGACGAGTTGCCGAACCTGCGCACCCAGAACGCCTTCGTCGACGCCTCCAAGTGCGCCACCGCCGCCGCCGACAAGTCGAAGTTCGTGCCGTGGACCTGGTCGCAGACCAGCTTCGGGAACACCGGCGTCTTCGCCCTCCCGCAGGACACCGGCCCGATGGCGCTGTACGTGCGCAGCGACCTGTTCACCAAGTACCACCTGCCCGTCCCCACCACCTGGGACGAGTACGCCGCCGACGCGCAGAAGCTGCACGCCGCCGACAAGAACCTCAGCATGACGTTCTTCGACCCGAACAACGCCGAGTGGTTCAACGGCCTGCTGTGGCAGAACAGCGCCAAGATGTACTCCTACAGCGACAACAAGTGGCAGGTCAGCGTCGAGTCCGCGCAGAGCAAGCAGGTCGCCGACTACTGGCAGAAGCTGATCGACGCCAAGGAGGTCCGCACCGACCTCGCCAACGGCTCGACCCAGATGTACGCGGCCTACCAGAAGGACCAGATCGCCAGCTACGTCGGCGCCGCCTGGGGCTACAGCATGTTCCGCGACAACCTGCCCAAGCAGGCCGGCAAGTGGTCGATCGTCCCGATGCCGAAGTGGGGCGCGAACGCCTCGTCCGGCGACTGGGGCGGCTCCACCGTCGCGTTCATGAAGGGCACCACGCACCTGTACGAGTCGGTGAAGTTCAACACCTGGCTCAACACCGACCCGCAGGCGCTGGCGCTGGAGAACAAGCTCGGCGGCCTCTACCCGGCGGCCACCGCCGGCCTGAAGATGCCGTCCCTGTCCGAGGGCGTGCCGTACTACAACAACGAGAAGATCTTCGACGTCTTCGCCGAATCGTCCAAGAACATCGACACCGACTTCACGTGGGGCCCGACGCAGAAGACCGTGAACCTGAGCCTGCAGGACGCGATGGCCAAGGCCGCGGCCGGCAAGGGCACCCTCAGCGGTGCGCTGACCACCGCCCAGGCCAAGGCCCTGACGTCGATGAAGGACCTGGCGATCCCGGCCGAGTCGGGTAAGTGACCCAGCATGGCTGACACCGAAACCCGCGCACCGCGCGCGGTCGCGGCGCCAGAGGCCCCCCGCCGCCGCCGTCGCCCCGGCGGCGGCCCGCGGGCGGGCACCATCGCCGCGTTCCTGACGCCGTTCTTCCTCCCGTTCGTGCTCTTCTACCTGGTGCCGGTGGGCTACGCCCTGTGGCAGAGCTTCCGGGTGGTGCGCCGGACCGGCGGCCAGTACGGCACGTCGTACACGACCTTCGGCGGCTTCCACCAGTACGCGCAGGTGCTGCACAACACCGAGTTCTGGTCCAGCATCGGGCGCATCGGGCTCTTCGGCATCGTGCAGGTGCCGGTCATGCTGTTCATCGCGCTGGTCATGGCGCTGCTGCTGGACACCCCGCTGCTGAAGGTCAAGGCGTTCTTCCGGATCTCGGCGTTCATGCCCTACGCCGTGCCCGGCGTCATCGCCGCGATCATGTGGTCCTACCTGTACTCGCCGCAGCTCAGCCCGGTGGTCGACCTGCTCGGCCACCTCGGGTTGCACCCGGACTTCCTCGGGCCGAGCGCGGTGCTGTGGTCCGCGGCGAACGTCTCCACCTGGCTGTGGACCGGCTACAACATGCTGATCATGTTCTCGGCGCTCCAGGCCATCCCGCAGGAGACGTACGAGGCCGCGAAACTCGACGGCGCGAACAACTGGACCATCGCCTGGCGCATCAAGGTCCCGATCATCGCGCCCTCGATCGTGCTGACCACGGTGTTCTCGATCATCGGCACGCTCCAGCTCTACGCCGAGCCGGCCGTGCTGCGGCAGATCTCCTCGAACATCTCCAGCACGTTCACCCCGAACATGCTCGCCTACGCGGTGGCCTCCGGGAACAACTACCAGCAGGCAGCGGCGATCTCCGTGGTCATCGCCGTCATCACCTTCGTCTTGAGCTTCGGGTTCATGCGACTGACCTCGAAGAAGGCAGGACTGTGAGCAACCTCCACCAGGGCCGCCGGTCCGTCTCCCGGGAGAGCCTCGTCAGCCGCACCGTGGTCATGGCGCTGATGCTCATGCTGACGATCTACTTCCTGCTGCCGATCTACTTCCTGATCGTCGCCGCCACCAAGCCCCAGGGCGACCTCGCCTCCACCAACGGCCTGGCGTTCTCGCACTTCAACCTCTTCAGCAACCTGCACACGCTGTTCACCCGCAGCGACGGTGTCTTCCTGCAGTGGGCGCTCAACAGCGTGATCTACGCCGTGCTCGGCGCGGGCGTGGGCACCCTGATCTCCGCGCTGTGCGGCTACGCGCTCGCGAAGTTCCAGTTCCGCGGCCGGGAGTTCCTCTTCTCCGTCGTGCTCGGCGGGGTCCTGGTGCCCACCACCGCGCTCGCCCTGCCGCTGTTCCTGCTGTTCTCCTCGACCGGGCTGGTCAACACCTACTGGGCGGTGTTCCTGCCGAGCATCGTCAGCCCCTTCGGCGTCTACCTGGCCCGGATCTTCGCCTCCGCGGCGGTGCCGGAGGAACTGCTGGAGTCGGCCCGGCTGGACGGCGCGGGCGAGTTCCGCACCTTCTTCTCGGTGGCCTCCCGGCTGATGGCGCCCTCGCTGGTGACGATCTTCCTCTTCCAGTTCGTCGCCATCTGGAACAACTTCTTCCTGCCGATGGTGATGCTCCAGAAGGAGTCGCTCTTCCCGGTCACGCTCGGCCTGTACGAGTGGAACGGGCAGACCGCCCGGGCGCCCCTGCTCCAGGAGTCGGTCATCACCGGCGCGCTGGTGTCGATCGTGCCCGTGATCATCGTCTTCATCCTGCTCCAGCGGTTCTGGCGCACCGGGCTCGCCGCCGGATCGCTGAAATGA
>NZ_JACEGK010000204.1:0-12876 GCF_056859195.1 Streptomyces sp. NH27 | reverse complement strand
GCGCTGGCGCCTGCGTTCCAGGAAGACGACTGGGCAGTTCAGCGCCTCGGCGATACGGGCCAGGTTGGCGGGCGTGGCGTTGCGCCAGCCGGACTCGATCTCGCCCACCAACTGCTCTGACACGCCGACGGTGCGGGCGAGTGCCCTTTTGGTCAGGCCGGCCTTCTCGCGTGCCCAGGTGACGGCTTCGGGCTCCTGATGGAGCCTGCGAGGCCTGCTTCGGGTACGGGATGCCATGACGACTCCCAACGGTGGAAGGGTGGTTGGACGGAAGGACGTGCACCGACGCCGGTGCCGCGGGAGGTTGCCGAGCCGGTCAGAGACTGCCCGCCCCGGGGGTCCCCCGGCTGTCGGGCGCCACATCGTCGGTCAGTTCATAGGTGTGCCCGCCGTGGTGACCGGCGAATTCGCTGCACGGCTCGCGCGATACCCGGTCCGTAGCGGGGCAATCGGGCAGCACCTCCAGGACGAAACAGGGAGGTGCCGCCCCGGGCTCCCAGCGGGCCCAGACTGCGCCTGTCTCGGCGCCGGGCAGGTCCAGCGCCAGTGCGTAGTGCGCGCCGGATTCGTGGTCCTGGAGACAGCAGCGCAGCTGTCTCTCCACGCCCTGCAAGTCCGCACTTCCGTGCGGCGCCGCCAGAGCGAGAGCTTGAGCGGCCAGGGAAACGGGGAGGACGGCTGTCGCGCCGCAGACCGGGGAGAGGGCGGGTGCGGATTTCATGGTGCGGCTTTCTGAAGTTGCTCGGATCGGCTGTGCCGGGTGCGGGGGCTTCGCCTGCGGGGGCGGAATTCCATGTCCTACGTTTCGGGCGCCGTTGCTGATCGCATCAGCTCCCACGGCAGCGCCGACCGCCCTGTCGCACTGTTGCGATCCGGCTCATGCTCCGGGAGATCCGGGAGCATGATCTGCGCCCACACCACCTTGCCAGCGGCGGGTTCTGGGAGGGCATATCCCCACGCTTCGCTGAGTTCGTCGACCAGTTGCAGGCCACGGCCGCTTTCCGCGTCGCGTGACGGATGCTGCAGGACCGGCAGCCGACGGTCCTCGTCGCAGACCAGAATGAGGAGGTATGCGGGCCACAGTTGCAGTACGAGAGTGCAGGCGCTGGCCACAGGCCGACCGGTCGGCGGCTCCGCTTCTGCCTCCGGCTTCAGGGCTGCGTGCCGAAGGGCATTGGCGGCAAGCTCGGAGATGACCGTGACGGCGTTGTCGACGGTGTCGGCAGGAATGTGCCAGCTCTGGAACGCGGCCGTCGCATAGCGGCGGGCTGCTCGAACGGAGTACAGCTGGGGCGCAAGGTCCAGGCTGCTGATCAGCGGTCTGTCGGCGGACGTCATGGTCACACCTCCCCACGCGTGCGGGACGAGTGCTCAGGGATCGGGTCTTCGCGTCGTGCTCGTTGCACGCACTACGCAACCGCGTGAACACGCTGAGCGGTACCGTGAAGCGAAGGGGCGACCATGAAAGCCATGAAGCAGCCCGCGTCTCCGGGGAGTTGGTACGGATGACTCAACCCACTGCACGCAATACCGGTCTCGCCGCGCTACTCGACGAGGCCGACTGGTCGCGGACCCAGTGCGCCCTCGCGGTCAACCGCGCTGGTCACGAGGCCGGTATGGCGCTGCACTACGACCAGAGCGCAGTGAGCCACTGGCTGAGCGGAACGATGCCTCGGGCCAGGGTGCGGCCGGTCATCGCGGAGGTCTTCGCCCGGCGGTTGAAGCGCCCGGTGACCCTCCAGGAAGCGGGATTGGCGAGTACCGGCGCTGTCGCAGCCACCGGGGGAGGAGAGACTGTTGACGACCTTCTCGAACTCGGAAAGGCGGACATGGACCCTTCCCGCAGAGGCGTACTGACGACAGCCCTCTACTCAGCGGCACTTGCCGTCCCCGGGTTCCCGGACCTGGCCGGTACGGACCGGGCCGCGTCGGCTCGGCCGACCTCGCGGATCGGAGACGGCGAGGTCGAGATCGTCCGGTCCATGACCGAGCGGATCGCGGACATCCTCGACACCTTCGGCGGCGGCCACGCACGGCCCATGGCGGCGGCCTTCCTGGTGAACACCGTCGCTCCGTACTTACGCGCCGACGCCAGCGAGGCCCACCGCTCGGCGATGCTCTCCGCTGCCTCCGACCTGGTCTACCTCACCGGCTGGATGGCTATGTACGAACGCGAGCACGGCCTCGGCCAGCGCTACTACGTCAAGGCCCTCAAGCTCGCCGGCGCCGCCGAGGACCACCTCACGTACTGCCGCACGCTGCGCGGAATGAGCCTCCAGGCCGGCAGCCTCGGCTACGGCAACAAGGCCCTCCAACTCGCCGACGCCGCCGCCGAAGCCTCACCCCAGGCAGGCCCCCGACTCCACGCCTTCCTCGCCGGCCAGCAGGCCGCCTCCGCCGCCCAGACCGGCGACCGCGCCCAGGCGTTCGCCCGGCTGGCAGAGACCGAGGCGGCACTGTCGAAGGCCGACTCCCGCAAGGACGCCGTCGGCGGCTACGACGCCTCCGCTTTCCACTTCCACACCAGCGCTGTCCTCCACCACCTCGGCGACCTCCCCGGCTCCGTCAAGGCCATGCAGGACTGCCTCCGCACCCAGCCCCCGCAGGAACGCCAAGGCCGCGTCCACGCCAACGGCCTCCTCGCCCAACGCCAACTCGAACTCGGCCACCTCGACGCCGCCTGCGCCACCTGGGCGCTCTTCCTGGACGACTACGAACAGGTTTCGTCCTCACGCGGAGACGAGCACTTCGACACGATGCGCACCCGCATCCGCACCCACCGCAAGTCCCCAGCAGTCCGCACCCTGGAACAGCGCGCCCGAGAAGTCGCAACCCGGAAGGGTATGGCGGCATAGCTCGCTACTGCCAACCTGTGCGTGCGTCGACTCCGCTATCTGTCCGCTGGGCACTCGGCCGGTTGCCCTGGTGTCCCCGCTAAGGCCGCGTGGTCCAAGTGGCGATAGCCGGGGACAGCGCTTACGCGGTGGGATTCCACCGGCCCTCGAAGAAGGCGAGTTCGAGGAGATCCGGACAAGCCGGGGGCCAGCCGATTCCTGCCGAGGCGAGTTGCCCACTCGCGGCAGTCATCCATCGCAGGTAGACGTCATAGCGATGCGGGGTCCACCCGCCGTCGCTCCAGATCCAAGCCGCCACCTTGACGGCGGACTGCTCGCCCATCTGCTCGCCGATGCCAGCGGCGTAGGTGCGAAGCACTCGCGCCACCCGCATGTCCAGAATCAACGGTGCGGGGGGCGGTGCGGTTCCACCCGCCGGGCCGAGGAAGTAGAGAAGCTTGGTGAAGAACGCCGGACCGAGGCCTTTTACCGCCCCTCGCAGGACGCCGTACGAGGCCACCGCGCCATTGCTTCTGAGTACCTCGGCCGCTTCGGCCAGGCGGTCGGCGACACCAGACTCGTTGAGGATCTCAGCCAACCGATGAGGCCCGTAACCAGTCCTGCCCTGCCCCCAGACGTATGAGGCCACCAGTGCCTCGGCCCACTCTTCCCGCGCCAAGGCGTCACGCACCGCCGAGACCGCCTGGCCCCGGCTCAAGAGGGCACTTCCTGTGCCGCTCCGGTCAGCCAGGCTTCCGGGCCAGGGAACGACCGCGGCCCAGCGAGAGGGAGTGTAGGGGACTGTGTGGCTCCCCGTGCCCTTTGCGTACTGGGCGCCGGCTCCTCTCAGCCACAGGCCGAGGGCCGCAACGGCGGAGTCCGGCAGCAGACGGGCTGCCATTTCGGCATCAAGGACGTCGGCGAGCTGTTGTCGGCCCATCTGGTCTCCCCGGGATGTTCTTGCAGAGCATCCTGGCAGCTGACGCTCCAGAAAGGCGCCGCATCGCGGGGACCGTAGGCGCTCCGAGGCGCCTAGAGGAGGCTTCATCACAGGTCAGAGGCCTGGCGAACCCTCCTTTCGCTCCTCTGGGAGGCTGCGTCCCTGGTTGAGGCCCGACCTGCAATTACACTGGCGTCCCGGAGTTCGTGTTCGCGGTCAGCTGTACTTCGCCGACCCGCTGGACTTGGCCGGAGACAAGCTGGGATGTTCGTCCGAAGAGAACGGATCGCTAGTACGTTCGAACCAATTCGGACGCGGCAGAGGGAGCGCGGCGGGTCTCGGGCCCGCCAGCCCAGCGGTGTGCACGTGATGGAGGGCAAATGGCGGAGCTTCGTGTAGTCGAGATCTGTGCTGGGGCAGGAGGGCAGGCCCTAGGCCTAGAGCGTGCAGGTTTCGAGCACGAGCTGGCAGTGGAGCTGGACCCCAACGCTGTCAAGACGCTGAAGCACAATCGGAAAGACTGGAAGGTCGAGGAAGGCGACGTCGCCGACCCGAAGGTCTGGCGTCCCGAGGACCACAGGGGCAAGACCGACCTCCTGGCCGGCGGCGTCCCCTGCCCGCCCTTCACGATCGCCGGCAAGCAGCTAGGCGCCACCGACGAGCGCGACCTCTTCGCCTGGGCAGTCCGGCAGGTCCGGATCATCCAGCCGAAAGCCCTGATGCTGGAGAACGTGCGCGGCCTCAGCGCCAACCGTTTCGCCGCATACCGCCAACACGTGCTGGATGAGCTGCGCCGGTACGACTATGTGGCCTCATGGCGGCTGCTCCAAGCATCCGATTTCGGTGTCCCACAGCTCCGCCCTCGTTTTGTCCTTGTCGCCCTGCAACGTGAATTCGCCCCGTATTTCACCTGGCCGGAACCGCTGGAAGGGCCTCCTCCCACCGTGGGCGAGACACTGAAAGACCTCATGGCCTCAAATGGCTGGGAGGGTGTCGACGCGTGGGCGGCAGCGGCTGCCGGCATCGGGCCGACCATTGTCGGGGGCTCGAAGAAGCACGGTGGCGCAGACCTGGGCCCCACCCGGGCCAAGGCCGCCTGGGCGAAGCTTGGCGTAGACGCCATGGGCGTAAGCAACGAGCCGCCCCTGGCCGGGTGGGAAGTACCCCCCGATAAGCCCGGTCCGAAGCTGACCTGCGAGATGGTCGCCCGCATCCAGGGGTGGAACGAGGGCGACTGGCACTTCACCGGTGGTAAGACCACCCAGTACCGCCAGATCGGCAACGCCTTCCCGCCGCCTGTCGCAGCAGCGGTCGGCCGCTCCATCCACCGGGCACTCAGCAAGCAGGGCGAGAAGGTCGATCTGGTCGAGACCACTGAGGTGATCCACGACCCGGTCTACAAGCTGCTGCACGGAGCCCCCCGCCCGGTCGGTATGGACCAGATCATCACCAAACTCCAGAAGGCCGGAGTGGAGCTGACCGAACCCGAGGTGGAGCAGCATCTGGCCCACCTTGAGCGGGACTTCGTGATCGAGCGGGCGAAGCGGTCGAGCGGGGCGTACGCCTACACCCTCGGCGAGTTCAGGGCCTTCGTAGGGCAGGAAGGCCACGAACGGCACGAGCGCTTCGCGGTCAACAAGTCCAGGATCAGCTGACTGCCCCTGCGGTATGGCAGCCCGGGCGACCACCTACGCGTCGTCCCGGCGCTGCTTGGCTGCCCTCCGCCCTCTCACCGCTCCGACCACGGCCTCCGCGCACTCGTCGGCAGGCTCGTGCTCCCAGAAGCGCAGGACCAGCCATCCGGCGTCTTCCAACCGCGCGTCGGTCTCCCGGTCTCGGCGCATATTGCCGCCGATCTTCTCCCGCCAGTAGTCGGGATTGGTCTTCGGCGGCACGAAGTGCTGCTCACACCCGTGCCAGAAGCAGCCGTCGACGAACACGGCCACCCGTATTGGCCGGAACACCATGTCAGCGGTCCTGCGCATGCCGGGCAGCGGCTTGGCCGCGACGCGATAGCGCAGCCCGGCCGCGTGGACCAGGGAGCGCAGGGCCAGCTCCGGGGCGGTGTCGCGAGCGCGGTTCCCCAGCATGCTGCGCCGGTTGGCGGCCGATGAGGCCCACGAGCCCTTCGGCGCAGTCCATGCAGCGCCTGCGTCGGCGTCGTTTGCTTTCGCGCTCATATCTCGGGCAGTTTCGGAACGGTCTCTTCGGGGTCCGACGGCAGTGCTCGTACCCACTGCTCTCCGTTCAATTCAATGTAGGGCGCGTCGCTGTGGTGCGCCTGCCGACGTGCGAGCCGCACGCTCACCGAGTCCCCTGCCTGTGGGACGGGCAGACCCAGCAGACGCGCGATGTCGCCATGGCTCGTGTAGTGGCCGAGGATGACGATGCCGCGGGACTGGAGGCGCGAGCGGGAGCCGCCGTTGTAGCGGACCCGCTTCATGTAGTCCTCCTGCATGGCCACGGTGGCGACCACGTTCCTGCTGACGCGCCTTTCCTGTGCCCGCAAGAAGAGCTCGTCGACCCGGCCCTGTCCCGACTTCTGGGCGAGGACCGACTCGACATCATCCGGTGAGAGCCCGAGCAGCATGTTCTCCTTGAGCGGGGCCTCGCGGAAGAGCCAGCGGATAGCTGCCCGCCCTGCTTTGTTCAGGGTGGTCTTGGCATCGCGGTTCTCGCCCGCGTTGAGGCTGCCGGGAAGCGCGCGCACCAGGCCGGCGGACCACTGCGCCTTGATGTCGCTCGCCCAGACAACCAGCAGCAGGTGCCCGACGGCTTCCGGGGGGATCATCCAGCCGCCCGGGGTCTGAGAGAACTTGCAGTCCACGTCGACCCCGACGATGCGGTAATCCATGTCCACTCCGTCGCCGAAGCCGAACTCGCGCTGGAGATTGATCTCGACGAGGGTCCCCATATGGGCCTTCTCGGTCTTGTACAGCTGCTCCCAGCGGAAGCGGCCGGTGTGCTGTCCGTCGAGGAGCATGTCGATGCTCCTGCGGATCGCACCGGCGAAGCGCGTTCCGTCCAGATCCTGCCGCAGGATCGCCGCCGCCACGGCCTCCAGCTCCGCATCCTGCTCAGGCTGCGGCCCCCACAGCGGGGCCTGTACCCCCTCGATGCCTTCATCCACAGGACGTGACCCTATCCGTCCCTGCTTCGCGGACAGGCACCGCGGCGGGCGTGGAACACTCGGTGCCATGATCCGCGAACCCGCTGAAACCGCTGTCGATGACGACGGACGAGTCGCGTTGCCGCTGGGCCTCTTGGCCGAAGCGGGTCTCGATACGGGGTCCAGGCTGCTCGCCTTCAGCGACGGCGACGGCCGCATCGTGCTCCAGCGTGAGGCGGACGCACTGGACCGGCTGTTGCACGACGGCTCGCTCTGATCCGCAGACCGCGGATGGGATCAGCTGCGCTCGGCTTCTGCTCCCTGAGCATATCGGAGGAGCGCCTGGAGGTCCGCCGCGTCCATGCCTGCGGCGATGGCCGGCTCCTCTTCAAGATCGCTGAGCATCTGCACGGAGGGGTCGTCCAGGATCCTGCCCATGAAGTCGAGCTTCTCGCCGAGGCGCATGGCGACAACCTCGTCCGCAGTCCCCTCTGACGCCAGGACGGTGATGCGGGTCACGGCGTCCGGGGCGAGCCCGAGCCGGTGGATGCGGTCGAGGCTCTGGAGGAAGCGCCCGGCCTGGAAGTCGCGGTCGATGAACACCGCGTCGTGGCAGACCTGGTGCAGGCTGATTCCTTCGCCGAGAGTGGCCGGATTGGAGACGAGGACCGCACAGTCCGCGTCCTCCCGGAAACGGCGCAACTGCTCGTCCCTGTCAGGGGTCCCCCCGTGCACGACGGCTGGACGGTAGTCCGCGAAGAGGCGCTCCAGGGTCGTGATGCTACGCACGAAGCTCGCCCACACCAGCGTCTTGCGCCCTTCCGCGGCGTTGGCCGCCACGATCGCCAGCGCCTCCTGGTACTTGGGCGGCACCTCGTAGCTCGGCAGCTTCCGGAGGAGCGCCATGAGGGGGTCGCCGTCGGGGACGGTGAGCGGCGGTACCCGGAGCGAGAGGGGCTCGTACTTGGTGGCGCCCTCGACGAGGAGTGCCGGGCTGGTGGCAGCCATCAGCAGGCGGAGCACCGCCTTGCCCAGAGCCTGGAAGTCCGAGCGGCTGGCCTCGGCTCGCGCGGTGAAGCGGCCGACCATCGCGTCGTAGATCTCGCGGTGCAGCGGGGGCATGGGCAGCATCCGCAGCCGCAGGTCGACGGGCGGGAGGCCGAGCTCCTGCTTAGTGGTGCGGGTGTAGAGCGGACGCAGGACGCGGCTGGCCTGGGCGAGGTCGCCGCCGTCGACCGCCTGGGTCACCACCCGGCGGCCATGGCCGGGCCAGACGAACGACAGCAGGTTCTCCAGGTCCTTCGCACCGTTCGGTGCCGGGGTACCCGTGAGGATGAGCCGGCGGGTGCTCAGCGGGCCGAGGGCCAGGCAGACGGCCCCGTACACGCCGGCGCCGCCGAGCTTCATGCGGTGGGCCTCGTCCAGGACCAGCATCGTGGGCACGGAGGTGAGCCAGTCCGCCAGGCCGAACTGGGAACGGCCGAGCCGCTCGTAGTTCACCAGGAGGACGTCGGCGGACTCGGGCATCCGGCTGCCGACCACCTGGACGTCCAGCGGCCGTTCGAAGCAGACACCGCTCTCGAACTGCCACGCCTCATAGGCGGACTTGGGGCTGACGACGAGGAGCCGGTCGACTTCGCCGCGCTCACGGAGCGCGGCGAACACGGCCAGCGCTACCCGGGTCTTGCCGGCCCCCGGCACGCTGAAGTTCGCCCCGTGCCGCAGCGACAGCAGCCGGGCCGCGTCCCGCTGCTGGAAGGAGGTCAGACCGCCGCGCCATCCGTCGCCCAGCAGGCCGTCGAGGTCTTCCGGCGCGACGGCTTCCCCGTCGGTCCCGCCGTTGAGGAACCGCTCCGCGGTCTCGGCGGTGTCGAGCATCTCCTCGACCAGAGCCTGGAAGGGGCCGTCGAAGACGACACCCTCCGGGTCGGGCCATCCGGCGAGTGCTTCGAGGCCCGCGACGAACTCATCGACCGGGACCGCGGCGGTGAGCAGTTCGGTCATCCGGCCGCTGGGGAACCGGGACAGCAGCCGAGCGAGGTCCCCCTTGTGTTCCGGAACCGTCCGCAGCAGTGCCCGGGTCCGACTGATGTCGAACCCGAGGGCGAGGCTGGGAGCGGTGGTATCCGGCACTCACAGTCCTTCTTTGAGCAGTCCGAACAGCCAGGAGGTTTCGTCCCCGGGCTCGGGGATGGTGCGCTTGACCTCGACGGCGAGCTTACCCAGGCTCTTCCTGAGCTTGGCCACGGCGTCGTCGAAGGCATCCTCGTCGAGGCTGCGCGAACTGCGGGACATGACCAGGTCGGTGACGCACTGGTCGATGTCCTGGCACGCGTCGGCCAGCCGGGCGGGAGCGGCCTGCTTGCGCTTGCGGACCCGGGCGTCCTTGCCGGCGAACTCGAGGGACTCCTCGAAGGCGTCCTTGTACGTTGCGAGGGTGTTCTGCGCCCGGACTCCGTCGCGACTGCTGAGCGACACATCCGCGGAGCTGAGCGCCCGGGCCTGGAGGAGCGCATCGGTCATCGCGCGGGCCGAGGCCAGCCTGTCGGACGGTCCCTTCACCGACCGCGCCAGCCCGGGGATCTTCACCTCGCCTGCAGCCGGCGCCTTGGGCCGCAGGCCCTCCGGGAGCGCCTTCGCCAGGTAGCGGTCCTGGAAGTCGGACTCGATGAGCCGCACGTCGGTCTTGGAGAACCCCAGCGCGATGGCTGAGAGGCGGGACTCCAGCATCAGCTCCGCCTTGTCCGGATTGCTGGCGGCCTCCTTGGCGTACTTGCGGTGGAGCTCCCGAAGCTTCTCCGTGTGGTCCTCGAACGCGATGAGCGGGAGTGCCTTCCCGCTGGCCTCGCTCCTCTTGATCATGGTCCGGATGACGCTGAGGACCCACTGGTCCCGTCGGCACGCCTCTACGGTGCTGCGGAAGGCCGTAGCAATAGCCGACAGCGACGTTCCCTGCGCCGCCATCTCGTCGATGGCGAGCAGCCGGTTGATGTAGGAGTAGTCCCTGCGGTGGTCCTTGCGCAGCTGGAGCGAGAGCTCGACGGCGGCGATGTCGGACCAGTCGCACGACTGGGGTAGGACAGCAACCCGCATCGCGCGGGTGGGTCCGAACTCCTGCAGCAGCGCAGCCCGCCGGGTGTTGCCGTTGACGAGGACGCCGTCGCGGGTGATCAGGCCGGGGTCGTTCTGCCCGTAGTCCCGGAGGCTCTCCGCCAGGTTGAGGAACTCGGGGTCCGGACGGGAGGGATCAGAAGGCAGGGCCTTGAGCAGGAGGTCGAGGTACTCCTGGCTCTTGTCGCTCCACGGCTCGGTGTCCAGCAGCCTGTCCCGGCCCACGTCGTGGCTGCGCTGGGCGCGGATGCGGTGTGTGGCCGGGTTGTAGTAGAGGTCCCCCACCTGCATCTCGATGACGTCGAAGTGGCCGGGCTTGCCGCGCCACTCGATCGTCAGGGTCTCGCGGGCCCCGTCGGCATCGGCGAGTTCTTTGAGCCGTCGCGTCACCGTCGCGCGGTTCTCCTCGGCGCGGGCGGGGCGCCCGTAGTCTTGCGTCACTGCACTCTCCCCCTGCTGGATATCGTGTTCGCCGCGCTTGTTCAGAGCCCGAGCGCCGCACGGACTGCGGCGCGGGACTCCTCAGGCAGGGAGCGGTACTCGCCCCAGATCCGCTCGGCCGCGCTGAAGACCCGCTCGTCCGCCTCAGCCCAGCCGGCGAGCGCGCGGCGCTCTGCGACAGGCAGTGCGTTGACGGTGCTCAGCACCTTCGTCAGGTCTGCTACGAGTTCGCGGGCGCCGAGGCGGCACCGCTGGCACTCGGTGACCAGCTCGGGCTCTTCGGCGCCATCCGCGCGCCGCACCCGCCGGCGGGCGATGTCGAGTTGCGCCTGTTCGTAGGTCCCCTCGTAGCGGGCGCCCGGAGTGATACCGCACGAGCGGCACATGTTGCCATCGCGGGAGATGATCTCACGCCGCCTGCCGGCCCCGATGGCGATCGTGCCGCGGGGCCGGGTCGCCTTCCCCGGCTCCCAGACGGGAATCCCCGGCTCCACGAACCGCTGTTCGACCGGATCGAGGCTTTCGTCCTCTCTGTTCGTGCTGATAGACCACCCGAAGTCCCGCAGATCGCGCATACGCCTGTCGACCTGCGAGACACCGGGGAACGCTCGACGCAACTCTTCTTTCGTGAAGACCTCGCCTTCACCGACGACGGTCACCAGCCAGAGGGCGACCCGCTTCATCGTTCCCAGGGAAGTGTCTTCCCACGAGGGGAGGTCGGACATTCGCACCACCGGATCTTCGGAAGTAGTTCAGGAGACGGCGGCTCGGGAGGGCTGTCGCGCTGAGAGCCCACTGCCGCCGGATTATTTATACCACGGTCGCGGCGGGACATGACGGCTCATATGTTCTAGTTGCGGCGCTTCGCGTGGATATGCGTCCTTCCCGACGGCGGTGTGCGCGAACGGGATTCTTTACAGCACGGTAGGGAATTTCCTCCTTGCGGCGGCTACCCGGGGGCCTGCTGCCCGATGTAGTGTCAACCCGCGTCGCCCATAGGGGTCGCACTCTCCCTCGCACCAAGGAGCCGGAGGTCTTGTGCCGCGTACGGTAAAAGTCGACATTGACGGAGGGATCGAGCGGGAATTCACCGCTGCCCTGAACGAGCTGTACTCCTTGTTCGCGCCGCTCACGATGGCATCGGTGGCTCGGCGGGTCGGCGTCTCCGAAGCCGCGGTCTCCCACTGGCTCCACGGGCGCCGCGCTCCGCAGGAGCGGTCCCTCGCCAGCTTGTACTCCGAGGCGGTGAAGGTGGCGCTGGCCACGGGGCGCACCGTCCCTTACCGGCTGGACCAGTTGGTCGACATGCGCCACGAAGTCTGCTGCGGCTCCTCGGCCTGCACAGATCGACGCGCCGCCAGGTTGGTGCGGACAGAGGGGGACCGGCGCAACAGCGAATGTCCACCGGTCGGTAGCGAGGGGGACCGGCGCAACGCGCAGGCGCCGTCCCTCCCGGCGGTCGGCAAGCGCTCGCCGACCGGGGAAGTTCTCGCCCTCCTCGGGGCTGGCAACCGGAATGGGGCATTCCGCATTTTACGTCGCATGAGTATTTCTGCGCCGGTGGCGCAGCTTCAGTCTGCTGTTGAAATGCTTCTGGAGCGCGGCGACGAAGATGCCGCGCGTATCCTGCTCGGGGAGATGGTCGTTCATCGGAGTGGTGGACTGGTTGACATGGTGATCTTCGCATCACGCGCGCGGGCGGAGGTGCAATCTTGACTCCGCCTGTTCGGGGCGGGTGTTATTCCGGAAACCGGCGGGCGTGTAGGATCTCCAGCAATCCGTCGAATCCTATTCGCCGGGGTGCAAGTTGTGAAGCCCTAGATCGTGCATTCGACGGGCAGTTTTGACGTCGGTGCGTCCCAATCATGCGAGAAAGCGGGTCAGATACTGCTTCACGTCCGCGAGCCGCCGCCCTTCCGGGCCGCCGGCTCTATCCCGCCACGCCTTGAAGGAGCCCGGCCGGTCCACGGCCTCGAAAACCGGACCGCACCGGGCCCTCCGAGGAACCCCAACATGCAGACGCACCGCAAAGGAATCCCTCATGAGCAAGACTAATCGCCAGCGTCGGCGGGCGTCGCCCAAGGGCGCAGCCCAGGGCCGCCGCACGCGCCGGACCAACCGTCCCGTCAGTCGCAGCACCCGCAAGCCCCCCGCCCGTTACCAGTTGCGTTTCCTGTCCGAGTGCCGCGACCCCCGGATCCGCAGGATCTACGGCCTGGCGGGCCCCTTCGTCGTCTACGCGCTGACCCGGGTGGCCCAGGGGATCGCTGAGATGGCGGGAGACCGCCTGTGGCGGTGGGGAGCCGTTCTGGCCACCTGCGTCGTGAACCTCCTGGGGCTGCACATCCGCAACTGAGCGGGTCGGCCGATCCGGGTCTGCCAGCCGGCCTGTCCGGCATGGCAGACCCGGAGATAGCGGGGTAGGGCGCACGGCTCCGCGT
>NZ_JACEGK010000203.1:0-12991 GCF_056859195.1 Streptomyces sp. NH27 | reverse complement strand
GGGTCAACGCGGCTGGGGCTGGAGCTCGTTGGCGCGCGCTTCGACCAGCAGGCGGTCCGCGCCGTCCGCCGCGGCGGCCTGCTCGCCCTGGGTGGAGCGCGCTGACGTGCCCCGCAGGAGCAGGGCGACGACGACCGCCGCGACCAGGGCCACGCCCGCGCCCGCCAGCAGGGTCTGGTGGATGCCGTCCACGAAGGCGTGCCGTGCTCCGTCGGCGACGGACCCGCCGACGACGGTCGCCCCGGCCAGGGAGGAGTGGGCCGCGTCCGCCGCCTGCGGCGGCAGCCCGGCCGGCAGGTGCAGATGCGTGCGGTAGCCCGCGCTGAGCACGCTGCCGAGCACCGCGATGCCGAGCGCGCCGCCCAACTCGCGCGACAGGTCGTTCATCGCCGAGCCGACGTTCTGGAGCGCCCGCGGCAGCGCGTCCGTGATCTCGGTGGTCGCGGGCGTCATCGCCAGGCCCATCCCGGCTCCCAGCGGGACCAGTCCGGCGACGATCAGCCAGTAGGGGCTGCCGGTGTCCAGCCGTGAGAGCACCACCATCGCCGCCGCCACCAGCAGCAGCCCGACCACCCACGGCCGCCGCACGCCGACCCGGGCCACCAGCCGCGGGGTCAGCCGGGTGGCGGGCACCAGCGCCCCGGCCATCGGCAATACGCTCACCGCGGCCACCAACGGGCTGTCGCCGCGGACCAGTTGCAGATACTGCATGGCAACGAAGATGAAGCCGAAGAAGACGAAGAACTGCAGCGTGATCGACGCCGAGCCCGCCGCGAACCGCCGGTTGCGGAACAGCCTCGGGTCCAACAGCGGCTGTTCGCGCCGCAGTTCCCACCCGACGAAGCCCGCGAGCACCACCACGCCAAGACCGATACCGCCGAGCGTGCGCGGGTCGGCCCAGCCGCGGGTGGGGGCCTCGATCACCGCGTACACCAGGGCGAGCAGGCCGACCACCGCGATCAGCGCGCCGACCACGTCCAGCCGCGGCCGTTCCGCCTCCGCCGACTCCGGTACGAACACCAGCGTGCCGACCGCGGCGACCACCGCGAGCACCACGTTGAGCAGGAACACCGAGCGCCATGACCACTCCTGGAGCAGCAGGCCCGATGTCAGCAACCCGACGACGGCGCTCGCGCCGGCCACCGCGGTCCACGCGCTCACCGCCTTCGTCCGCTGCTCACGCGGGAAGGTGCTGGTGATGGTGGACAGCGTCGCCGGCATCACCAGCGCCGCGCCCATCCCCAAGAGCCCGCGCAGCGCGATGAGTTGGCTCGCGTCCTTGGTGAACGTGGCCAGCACCGAACCCACGGCGAAGATGGCGAGGCCGGCCACCAGCGCCCGCCGGCGGCCGAACCGGTCGCCCAACGCCCCCGCGGGCAGCAGCAATGCGGCGAAGGCGAGGCTGTACGCGTCCACGACCCACGACAACTGCGTCTGGTTCGCATGGGTTTCGCGGGCCAGGCTGGGCAGCGCGACATTCAGCGAGGCCATCGCCGAGACCACCGCGCCCAGTGCGAGGCACGTGACGAACAGGACCACGCCGTGTCTGACGGCCGCGGTGGCCGGCGCGGCGGGTGGGTTTCCACTCCGCGAGTCCACGGTACGCATGGGAGATCTTCTTCCTACAGGAGTCCGTTGCTGACCTGCTCACGCTCCCTCGCGGCGCCCACCGCCTGCCACGCTGATGAATTCCCGGCGCCGGTGATACGGCGCTGTTTCGCGGTGGGCCCCCCGAATCCGCCGGTCCTGATGAATTCCCGGGCGGCCCGCGGGAGTACGCCCTCCCGCGCCATGCGTGCGGCTGCTTCCGCGGGGGCGGCCCTTCCCCGCGCTTCCCCGCGCTGCTCCGCGCTGCTCCGCGCTGCTCCGTTACGCGGGCGACCGCCGCTTGCGGGTGGGCGGGCCTTGCAGGGCGAGCCGCAGAGGTGGGCCGAAGTGCCGTACGACGTCCTCCACCGGCATGGACGCGATCGGCTCCAGGCGCAGTACGTAGCGCGTCATGATGATGCCCGCCATCTGCGCGCCGAACGCCATCGCCCGTGCCTGGGCGTGCGCCCCGCCGATACGGTCGGCGATCCGGCCGAGCACCTCGCGTTCGAGCATCTCCCGCACGAGCGCGGCGAGGGACTCGTCGGCCGCCGCGTCACGGACCATCGCCTCCAGGGCGGGCCTGGTGTCGGCCGAGTCCCAGATGGTCACCAAGGCGCGCAGCGCCCGCTGGCTGAAGGTGGCGGGGTCGCCGTCGAACACCCGCGTCAGCACGTCCGCCGGGTTGGCCACCAGTGCCATCGTCGCGCCGAACAGCCCGCGTTTGGAGCCGAAGTAGTAGCTGATCAGGGCGACGTCCACGCCGGCTTCCTCGGCGATCGTCCGCATGGTCACCGCTTCGTAGCCGCGTTCGAGGAACTTCTGCCGCGCGGCGGCGAGGATGGCGCCGCGCGTGTCCGACGCCCCCGGTCGGCGCCCCCGCGGGGGCGGTTCATGCGTCACCGTCCCCACGCTAGCGCCGCGGCCGGGCGTCGTACGGGACGCGGCCGCACGGGATGAGGCCGCACGTCACGCGGCCGTACGGGATACGGCGGCCGTACGCGACGCGGCCCCGTACCGGTTCAGTGGCCGCGCCGCAGCTTCAGCGCCTCCGCCGCGCGGGTCTTCACCTCGCCGGTCCCGGTCTTCTGCGCGATCCGCAGGTGCTGTTGGGCCTGGTCGACGTCGATGAGGATGAGGCCGAGGTGGAAGTGCGCGAGGGAGGAGACCGCGGGATCGGCGGAGGCGGTGCCCTCGTCGAGCAACGGCACCGCGTCGTCGGCGCGCTCGGCTTCGAGCAGCCCGACGGCGAGTTCGACCGCGGCCTTGGGCGCGTACTCGGGGTGCCCGGTGCCGTGCACCTGCTCCAAGTAGTGGCGGGACTCCTCAAGTTGCTCGGGGCTGTCGCCGGTGTCCCGCAGCAGCCCGGCGAGGTTGAACGCCGCGTGCAGCGCGGTCTTCTGCTGGGGGCTGTCGATGGCGGCACGGTAGCGCCTGATGGCGGCTTCACGGTTGCCGGACCGTTCGAGGACCAGGGCGAGTTCGAGTTCGGCCCGGGCGGTGATCACCGGCACGCCGCAGCCCATCGCGGCCTGCAACATCCGGCCGGCCTCGTCGAGGTCGTCCGCGGCCACCGCCATCCCGGCGAGCTGGAGCGCGGCCAGGCCCGCGCTCATCGCCCGCGGCAGGCCCATCGCCATCCGGTAGTTCGCGTCGGCGTCCGCCCGCTTGCCGCGGGCCTCCAGGGCCATGCCGCGTATGAGGAACACCTCGGCGGCGACGTCCGGGTCGGAGAAGCCGTCCAGCGGCTTGAGGCGCTTGACCGCCTGCCGCGACGAGCCATCGGCGAGGAGGATCAGCGCGGTGACGAGCTCGGCGGCCACGCGCACGGCGGGATCGTCGGAGCCTCCGGCGCGTACGGCGACGGCGGCGGCATGCTCGCCCGCGTCGACGTCGAGGTAGGAGCGGGCGAGTTCCATCGCGCCGTCGAAGTCCAGCACGAGATCCTGGCTGGTCAGGATGTCCATGGGGTCGGGGAGCCCCACCCACGAAGCGCCCCGCCCCGGTTCCTGCCTACCGTCCGCCATGTCCGCCTCCATGCTCGCCTCAACTTGCCGTCAGGGAGCCGAACCTAGCGAACGTCTGCCGGTCGCGTCGCCTGGTCGATCCAGCGAATTCCGCCGACTTTGCCACCGTTTGAACCTCACCGCCGGGCATCCCGGACGTTATCCGGCCGCACCGTGAAATCCCGTGCACCCGGAAAGAGCTCTCCCGCCACAGGGGTTTCTCCCGTATCCATAAGACCAGTTGACCCATGCGACGCAGGCCGGCCCGACTTGCTTACGGAGTAGGCGGCGGACCGCTAGTCTCAGCCGCCCGAAGTTCCTTCGTCAACGCATGTCACCGAGGAGACAAGAGATCATGACGCACGACGTGCCGCCGTCCCCCGGCTCGCCGACACCGCCGCCGAACGCGGGTGGTCCGTCCGGGGGTTCTTTCGACCCCGCGTCGGTCAACCGGCTCGACTGGGCGATTCTCGGAATCGGGTTCATCGTCCTCGTCTTCTCGTTCTTCGACTACTACTCGTGGGATTTCGGTGCGTACGGCGTGCACCTGGCCAGCGTGAGCTGGAGCGCCTGGCACTTCGACCACGGGCTGTTCATAGCGTGGTTCGCGATGGTTCTCACCGTGCTCGGCGCCGGCGCGCTGGCGGTCAGTCTGTTCGCGCCCCAAATTCAACTGCCGTCTCCGGCAAGGGCGTTGACGTTCCTGGGCTTCGGCATCGGCTTCGTGCTGTACGTCATCGCGATCTTCGCCCACTCCGACTTCGGCCCGGCCGGCGGCCACGGCTTCAGCTTCTGGGTCAGCCTGATCCTCGCGGGCGTCGGCGCGGTCATCGCGCTGCTGCGGGCGCAGCAGACCGGCACGGAACTGCCCGGCCCGCTCGCCAACCTGCCGCGGGTCGGCCGGTAGGTGTGCGGTAGCACCCCGGCGCTCCACGACATGCCGCCGCCCCCACCGGAAGCACGGTGGGGGCGGCGGCATGTTCACGTGTGCGTGTGCGTGTGCGGCACCTCGCTCAGCGGTTCACCAGCGGGCTGAACGCCGCCCGGATGTTCGCCTTGGTCGGGTCCACGTACTGGTCCGAGGACGGGCCGGTGTCGATGTTGTCGTACTCGGTGTACGACAACGAATCGGGGCAGCTTTTGCCGCTGATCTCGACCGTCTTACGGGTGACGAGTTTGCCGGTGCGCAGTTCGTACACCTTCACGGGGATCGCGATCTTGTGGAAGGTCACGTCCTCCGGATAGGCGCTGTAGGCACCGCCCTTGTACGGGCAGGTCTGGACGGAGGGGCCGTCCTGGACGCCGCCCGCGCAGACGATGAGGGTGGCGTCGGAGGCGTCATCGGCCTGCCAGTTGGCGGGGAGTTTGTCGGTGTAGGTGGAATTGCCGAAGAAGAGCGCCGTGTTGGTGCCCTTGTGACGTGCGGGTGCGGCGCTATAGCGCGCGGGCGTCGAGCAGTATCCCGGAGCCAAGTCTCCCGAAGCGTCGAGAAGGCTGCGGACGTTGGCCAACTCGATCGACAACTGGGCTTTCTTGATGCCTGCCTTGGCGGTTCCGGCCTTCGTGTAGTGCGGGTACTGGTCGAGGACCTGCTGGTAACGGGTCTTCGCCTTCGTCCAGTTGTTGCCGGCCAGCAGGCTGTCGCCGCAGCCGAGCAGCGCGTCGGGCGCCGTCTTCGGGACCACGGCGGAGGCTTGGTCGAGCATGCTGCCGTCCGTCTTGCGCTTGCGCAGCCAGTCGGTGACGGCGGCGGTGTGGCAGGCGTCCTTGGTAGGAAGGCCGTTGAGGAAGCCGTTGAGCACCGAGTCGACCATCGGCTCGTGGCCGGGCAGGTCGGTGAGGACCGAGGACAGGCCGTTGAACCCCGCCTGGAGCGCCTTGGTGTCGCCGCTCAGTCCGGTGTGCAGCTCGGACTTGGCCACCGCCAGCCGGCGGCACGCCGTCACGGTCTTCTCACCGCGCTTGGTGAGCGGGGAGTCGGCCAGCCGCGGGCCGACCCACACGCCGTTCTGCGCGCTCACCGCCTTGGCGCAGTCGCCGTCGTGGCGCGCGGTGGTGAGGGTCCCTTCCGCATGGGAGGCGTCGACCCGCAGCAGCCCTACGGCCACCATCACGGGTATGGCCACGCCGAACGCGACCAGCCGCTGGGTACGGATGCCGCCGATCCGCCAGCCGTCCAGGAACCCCGAGGGACGGCTGCCGCCCGAACTCCCTCCCGCGTCGAACCACTTACCCCCAACAGCACCCGCACCCGTACCCGTACTGGCACCGGCACCGGCACCCGTACCCGCTCCCGCGCGCCGTCCCAGCCGCCCGCCCGCCAGGAACCAGCCGTGCACGATCATCAGCACCCACCACCCGACGACCACACCCTCGAACCACACCGTCCGAAAGGCGGAGCCGAGCAGGATGAGCAGCACGAAGCTGACCAGCCCGGTGAACACGGCGATTCCGCGCCGCCGCAGTATCAGGTAACCGACGCTCAGGAACGAGGCGTTGGCCAGGCCGACGGCGAACGGATCGCGGGTCGGGCGGTTCGGCGGCTCGGCTCCCAAGACGACGATCTCTGGCGGGTAAAGCATCGTGATCCCCTCAAAATGTCTTACCAGCAACGGCGTTGACCGCTGCCGCAGATTGTCCGCAACCGTCCTCGGGACGGGTCCCAACCACAGCGGTACGCGGCCATGGCGAGGCCACGACGCGGTGAAGACGCGGTGAAGACGCGGCCATGACGGTGCCCGCGGCGGAAGGGACGGCGGTACAACGCGCCGCTACGGCGCCGTACTCGGCACGGCGCCGCATGGCGGTGGACGACCCGGCCGGCCGTCTCTCGTCCGGCCGGCCGACTCGGCCGATCGGGACACGTCTCCCCGGTGGACGTGTCCTCCTCGCCCAGAGTGGCGGTCCCGCGCGGCCGCGGGCTAGCGACTTTCCGCAGGAGGAAAACGCTCCGCGAGGAACTGCTCGAACGTGCCCTCGCCGACGTTGTGTTCGGGCGTCAGATGGCCGCCCGCCCGGAAGGCCCGGTAGGTGCGTCCGGCGAGGGGGACCTTGAGCAGGGGGCGGCGGCGCCCGCTCGCCCGCAGGTAGGCGCGGGCGAGGTCGGCGAACGTCCGGACCTCGGGGCCGCCCATGTCCGGCACCCGGCCGGCCGGTTCCCCGGCCGCGAGCTCGGCCAGCCGTACGGCGACCTCGCCGGTGTCGATCGGCTGGTCGCGGATGCCGACCGGGACCAGCATGACCGGCAGCTTCGCGAAGGCCGCCAGAACCTGGAGCACCAGGTCGTGGAACTGCGTCGCGCGCAGCACGGTCCAGCCGAGCCCCGACTCCTCGATCAGCCGCTCGACGGCGAGCTTGCTGCGGTAGTAGCCGAACGGCACCCGGTCGACGCCGACGATCGAGATGTACACCAGGTGCCGCACCTCCGCGGCCCGGGCCGCCTCGATCAGGTGGCGGGCCGCCTCCTCGTCGCCCCCGCGCGGGTTGGACGCGCAGTGCACCACGGTGTCCGTGCCGGCCAGGGCTTCCACGAGCCCCGTACCCTCGCGCAGGTCCACGGCATACGGCGGCGGGGCGTGCCGGCTGAGCACCCGCACCTCACGGCCGTCGGCGCGCAGCCGTTCCACCACCAGCCGGCCGAGCGTCCCGGTGCCCCCGGTCACCATCGTCGCCTTCGCTGTCACCGTCATCGCGGTCGCCGTCCCTCCGCCGGGGGCACCCCCTGCCGGAGCACCCGTCACCCCCTGAGAACCGCTCGGCCCCCACAAACGTGACACCGCCACCGCGGCGGCCCGCAGAAGCGTCTCGACGTGTTCACGCTGCCGGGCACCTCACGAGTACCAGTGCGGCAGGTGGGAGGTGGGATACGTTGAGAGCAAGAGGTGTCGTGTAACACAGGGGCAGGGGGCGCGCGATGGTGAAGCGTCGTGGGCGGGCGTTGCGGACACTGGGTGTCGCAGCCGCGATCGCCGTGGCAGCGAGCGGATGCTCCTCCGGCGGCCACAAGGACAAACCGACACCCACACCACCCCGGAGCGAGGCCCAACTCCGTCAGCAGGCACAGGCGAAGCTCACAAAGTCGTCCCAGGTGAGAATGCACTGGACCGGCACCGTGAACAAGAACATGCGGATCATGAAGACGGAACCCCACTTCAAGGACGCCCACGCCTACGTCCTCGAAGCAGCCTGCGCCGGGACCGGGGCCGTGTGGTTCGCCTGGGAGATGAACGCCCCCGATCCCGCCGTCAAGCCAGATGTGTACTGCGACGGCGGGGTCCTGCGGTTCCCCTTCACGGGCAACAAACTTGAGAACTTCTTCTTCGCCAAGGAGTTCACCGACGTCCCGACCGGCGTCCTGACCTGGCAGATCATGCCCGCCACCCACTGATCACGAGCCCCCTGCGAGGTCCCCTCGCTCGCGCCGTCAGAAGCGCCTCAACGTGTCCACGCTGCCCGGCATCTCAGGAGTACCGGTGCCGCAGATGGGGGGCGGGATACGTTGAGGACAAGAAGATGCCGGGGACACAGGGGCAGGGGGCTCGCGATGGTGAAGCGTCGGTGGCGGGCCCTGGGCGTCGCCGCAGCGATCGCCGTGGTGCTGAGCGGATGCTCCTCCGGCGACCACCAGGACAAACCCACGCCGACCCCGACCCGTCCCCGGAGCGACGCCGAACTCCGCCGGCAAGCGCAGGCGAAACTCACGAAGTCACCCCAGGTCAAGCTGCACTGGACCGGCACGGTGCGGAAGAACATGTCACCCGTCAAAACGGAACCCGCCATCAAGGACACCCACGCCTACGTCCTGGAGGCAGCCTGCGCGGGCACCGGGACCGTGCACTTCGACTGGGAGACCAAATCCCGTGGCCCCAATATCCTGCCGCAAGTGAACTGCGACGGCCCCGTCCTGCGCTTCCCCTTCACGGGCGACGATCTGGAGCTGTTCTTCTTCGCACCAGAGGACATCGACCCCCCGAACGGCATCCTCGCCTGGCAGATCATCCCCGCCACCCACTGATCACGAGCCCCCTGCGAGGTCGCCCTCGCTCGCGCCGTCAGAAGCGTCTCAACGTGTCCACGCTGCCCGGCATCTCAGGAGTACCGGTGCGGCAGATGGGGGGTGGGATACGTTGAGAACCGGAAGGTGTCGCGTACACAGGGGTAGGGGGATCGCGATGGTGAAGCGTCGGTGGCGCGCGCTGGGTGTCGCGGCCGCGATCGCCGTGGTGCTGAGCGGGTGCTCCTCCGGCAGCCACAAGGACAACCCGAAGCCCACCCCGACCCGGCCCCGGAGCGAGGCCCAACTCCGTCAGCAGGCACAGGCGAAACTCACGAAGTCACCCCAGGTCAAGCTGCACTGGACCGGCACGGTGCGGAAGAGCATGCCACCCGTCAAAACGGAACCCGCCATCAAGGACACCCACGCCTACGTCCTGGAGGCAGCCTGCGCCGGGACTGGAACCGTACACATGGGCTGGGGGACGAAATCACCCGGCCCCAACCTCCTGCCGCAAGTGAACTGCGACGGCGCTGTCCTGCGGTTCCCCTTCACGGGCAACGACCTGGAGTTCTTCTACTTCATGCCGGAGGAAAGCGACCCCCCAAGCGGCGTCCTCGCCTGGCAGATCATCCCCGCCACCCACTGATCACGAACTGGTCTCGCTACCCACGATCGTGGTGATGGCCCCGCGGCCGACAAGCCGGGCCGTGACCGCAGGGTCCTCAACCCATCTGCTGTAGGCGTCCAGTTGGAGTGGCGTCATCTTCGAGATCCCCTGGTCGCTACCGTACTTCCGCAGCACGCTGACGAAATCGGTCGCCGGCCCTTTGATGTACTTCGGACCTCCACCCCCGCCGTAAGGGTCGCCCGTATACCTATGCGCCTTTTTCTCGCCAGGCAGCTGAAGGGTGACCGGAGAGATCGATTTGATGTTTCCTTCGGTCTCGACCAGGACTGACGCGTGAGACGCGACGGTGCTGGCCCAGCCATCTTTCAACCTTGCGTTCTCAAGCCCCTTGATGCTGTCAACAAGGTTCTTCGGCGCCTTATTTGGCGTGACATTGACAACATCCTCTATCCAGCCTTGCAGGACGCTCGTTGCGAACTCCTGACCCTTCTCCTTGGCCATGTCGATATCTGACGCGGGGTTACCCTTGGCGAGAGCATAGGCCGTTCCGATCAACGCCGTGCGCGAACTGTTCATTTCATCAGCCCACTCGTCGGCTTCGCCCTTGAGTTCCTTCTCCGTGTCAGCGAAAGCAGTGCTGTAGAAGTTGTTCATCAGACCGCTTTGAAAGCTGTAGAGTCCCACAGCATCCTGGTCCGACTTCTTCACTTTCGCGGATTCTGCGTCTTGGATCAGCCTGCTCGAGTTTGCTTCGAACAACGCGCTCATGCTCGCGGCGGCATGCGGCTCACGGATGGCCGCCTCCATGAAGGACTTCCACGCGTCCGGCTGGATCTCGATTCCCTTGCGGGCAGGGTCCTGATGGGCCGCGTACGCCTTGGGGTCCCATGAGTCTCCGGTCCAGAAGCCGTCGTGCGCCGGCGAGGTGATCGCGTACTCGAGGTCGTCCCAGTGCTGGGCGATGATCTCGGAGTACAGCTGCGAAACCGCCGGCAGGGGATCGGTCGAGGAGTCGTGGGACGCGTTGGAGGCGATGAGCCAGGCCGTATTGCGGTCCGACAGTGCGGTGTCGGTGGCGCGCAGGTCGATGGTGCCGGCTCTGACCGCCGAGACGAAGGCGTTGGTGCGGTCGTCGGTGGTGTTGCCGCCACCCTTGTAGAGGCCGTTCTCGATGATGTCGGGTCGCAGGGCCATGAACTCGCCCGCCGCCTCGGGGGCCTTGCTGAGCGCCTCGAAGTACTGGACGTAGTGGTCGGCCGACCAGGGGTCGGAGTACCCCGCACCGGACATCCGATCGGTGACCGATTTGGATCTGTCAGTGGTGAAGGTGCGGTCACCAAGAGCGACGAGGAAGTCCGTGTCGTACGTTCCGCTGTCGACGAAGGGCATCAGCAGGTCCGGGCGGAAGTTGTGGCCTGGGTGGTTGAAACTGTCGAACCAGCCCGCCCAGAATTCCCGCTTCTGCTTGCTGGTCTTTCCCTCCGCCGCTATTCGGGTGTACGCGCCGAACGTGCGGCCTATGAGGTCGCGATCATAAGCCCGTTGAGCGTAGCGGGAGTTTCCTGCGTCGCCGGCCATCGAACTGGACAGCTGGGACAGCCGGGTGGGCCCGAGTTCGGCATAGAAGGCGTTGAGGAAGTCCCCGTCCTTCGAATGAGCGGCGAGCGCGGCGAAGAGGTCTTGGGGGACCGCTCCGTCGTGGTCGCCGATCTGCTGCTCGTAGCGCTTCGCGAGCGCCTTGCCGTCCTTGGCGGACTTGGCCGCCGCCCCTGGGGTGACCATGCTGTCAGGGATGAACATCATCGTGGTGTTCGGTGTGTACTCGCTCAGTGCCGCAGCAAGGTGCTGCCTGCGGCGGAGGTCCGGGAGTTGGTCAGCCGCCCAGTGTGCGATGGTCAGCAGTCGGCTCAGTGGCTGCGTGTCGATGCCGTGCTGGGCGAACCGGGTGGTGAAACCCGCGGCACTGTCGTGCAGCCGCGTCGCGTCGTGTTTGAGCGAGTTGATCGTGCCGGGAAGCTTGTTGGGATCGATCCCGGAGAAGGTCCCTGTTTTCCCTCCGCCCTTCGGCGAGTTGCCCGCTCCGCTGCCGTGGTCTCCCATGTCCTACCTTTCGTCGCTACTGCCGAGCCGCATCGGCCTGCATGGACTTCGCCTGACCGGGCGTGACCTTCCGCGGGCACTTGGCGATCTCCGCATCTACCAGCGGTATCAGCTTCTTGAGCTGCACGATCATGTCCTTGCGCCGACCCTCCGCCTCGGTATGCCAGGCATCAGCCGTCGGCCCCACCCAGGTGGCACCGTCGCCCACGTCGGAACAGGACTTCTTGAGGAGTCCCTCAAGCTCATGCATCTGCTTCTGAAGATCGCTCTTCAGCGTGACCAGTTCGTCCCGCAACGGATTGGCGACCTTTGGCTCTGACGTGTCGGCCGACATGCGCTTCCCTCCCCTATGGGTGTGTTACACCCGGAACCTCATGGGGATTCTGGCACGACCGCTGTTCCCACACGTGGGACGAAGTCGCCAAATACACCGGCCGGAAACAGCCCGCGCCGCCGCCTGCAGGCCGTCGCCGAGACCGGCGTTGGGTGCGACCGGGACCGTGCCTGGCGTCACCGTCGCCAGGCGCTCACCACTGCCGACTTGGGCCCTGTCAGATATGCGGGGAATTGCGCGCGCAATCGGCCCTGGCCAGGCGTTCGACCTACGCCGTCGTCGCCAACTGGCGCTGAACGAAGGACAGTTTCTCCGGGTTCAGGACGGACCAGACGCCGGCTATGGCGTCGTCGCGGACGTCCAGGGCGATGACGGTGTAGAGGTGACCGCTGATCCACACCACCAGTGCCGGGGCGCCGTTGGCCTCGACGATGTCGACCGCGAGGGCGCCGGTGAACTTGCGGACGGTGCCCGCGATGAAGCGGACGACCTTCTCGCGGCCCAGGATCGGGCGCCGTGCGGAGCTGACCTTGCCGCCGCCGTCGCTCCACCAGGTGACGTCCTCGGCGAGGAGCCGTTCGAGGCGGGCGAGGTCGCCCTCGCGCGCGGCCGTGACGAAGGACTCGACGAGTTCGCGCTGCCGCTCGACCACGGGCGTGAAGCGGGTCTCCTGTGTGGCCACGCGCTTCACCGCCCTGCGGTACACCTGGCGGCAGTTGGCCTCGGTGAGTTCCAGCACGCCGGCGAGGTCCCGGTGGCTGTAGCCGAACGCCTCGCGCAGCACGTACACCGCGCGCTCGGTCGGCGTAAGCCGCTCCAGCAGTACCAGCATCGCGGTGGACACGGCGTCACGCTGCTCCGCGGACTCCAGCGGGCCGAGCGCGCCGTCGCGCGTCACCACCGGTTCCGGCAGCCACGGCCCGACGTACCGCTCCCGCCGGACGCGGGCGGAGGTGAGCCGGTTCACACAGAGGTTGGTGACGACCTTGGCCAGCCACGCCCCCGGCCGCTCGATCGCCTCCCGGTCGGCGCGGCTCCACCGCAGGTACGCGTCCTGCACCGCGTCCTCCGCCTCCTCGGCGGACCCGAGCAGCCGGTAGGCCAGCCCGAACATCCTCCGGCGGTGCTCCATGAACTCCTCGGCGGTCCCTGACGTCACGCCGCCCAGCGTCCCACAACGGCTCCCCCGCCGGGGTCGTGGACCGCGGTGATCCGTCGAGCGCGAGGCGCTGCGGCTCAGCCGGCGGAAGGGCGCAGTACGGCCAGGAGGCCGGTGACGCGGTGGGCGGCGTCGGGGGCCTGCCATTCCGCGGTGAGGTGGGCGCGGAGGGCGGGGTCGG
>NZ_JACEGK010000202.1:0-12994 GCF_056859195.1 Streptomyces sp. NH27 | reverse complement strand
CCTCCCCGCCGCAGGCGTCCCGCCCGTCGCCGAAGAACACCCCGACCGGCGCCAGGTGGAAGCTCCCGCCCACGCCCATCTTCTCGGCGGCGGCCTTGAGATGGACGTCGGACGGCGTCATCGTCGGATTGAGCCGCACCCCGAGCATCCGCCTGGCCTGGTCGTAGTACGGCGCGAGCTCCTGCTGCCAGTCGGTGATCTTGCCCCACTGCCGGTCCTGGAAGAACGCGGCCGGCGGGACGTACAGCGTGTTGGCGTAGTTCAGCGAGCCGCCGCCGACGCCCGCGCCGGCCAGCACCAGCACCTTGCCCAGCACGTGGATACGCTGGATGCCGTAGAGGCCGAGCGAGGGCGCCCACAGGTAGTTGCGCACGTCCCAGGAGTTCTTCGGCAGTTCCTCGCGGGCGAAACGGCGGCCCGCCTCCAGCACGCCGACCCGGTAGCCCTTCTCGGTCAGCCGCAGTGCGGACACCGCGCCGCCGAAGCCCGATCCGACGACGATGACGTCGTAGTCGTAGCCGTCTTCCTGTGCCACCTGGTCCTCCGGAGGGTCGGTCGTCGAGCCGGGTCGAACTGCGGCGAACCGCATCGAGGCAGGTCGCGGCGAGTCGAGGTGCATCGGAACAAATCGGTGCGGATCAGGATCAGTTGTCGGATACGGAGCCGCGCGGGTGCCCGCCGCCGGCGGACCCGTCGGGCGCCGCACGCCGGTGTGCCCGGCCGAACCGCGGCCGGCCCGCGCTCGGCGGATGGCGCTCAGCGGATGCGCAGCCCCTTCATCAGCCGCAGCGACCGGTTGAGCAGCGCCGCGTACTTCTCGTCGCTCAGGCCGAACGCCGGGCCCATCGGCATCAGCCGCTGCACGGCGATGGTCTGCGCCTCGGTGTACTTCACGATGCCCTCCGAGCCGTGCCGGCGGCCGAGCCCGGAGTCCTTCATGCCGCCCATCGGCGCCCGCACGCTGCCGTAGGCCGCCGCGTACGCCTCGTTGACGTTGACCGTGCCGGAGCGCAGCCGGGCCGCGAGCGCGATGCCGCGGCGGATGTCGCGGGTCCACACGCTGGAGTTGAGGCCGTACTCGGTGGCGTTGGCGCGCGCGACCGCCTCGTCCTCGTCCTGGAAGCGGTAGACCGACACCACCGGGCCGAAGGTCTCCTCGGCGCACACCGCCATCGGGGCCTCGACGCCGGCCAGCACGGTCGGCTCGTAGACGTACGGGCCGATGTCGGGGCGCGGGCGGCCGCCGGTGAGCACGGTGGCGCCCTTCTCCCGGGCCTCGTCCACGTGCCGGGTGACCACGTCGAGTTGCCGCTGACCGACCAGCGAGCCCATGCCCGCCCCGTACGCCAGCGCGGTGCCGAGCTTGAGCGACCGGGTCAGCTCGACGAACTTCGCGGTGAAGGCGTCGGCGACCGATTCGTGCACGAACAACCGCTCGATGGAGATGCACAGTTGCCCGGCGGAGGCGAAACAGGCCCGCACCGCGCCGGCGGCGGCCTTGTCCAGGTCGGCGTCGCGCAGCACCAGCAGGGCGTTCTTGCCGCCGAGTTCGAGCGAGGCGCCGATCAGCCGGGCGGCGGCGCGCTGGGCAACCTCGCGGCCGGTGCGGGTGGAGCCGGTGAAGGAGACGTAGTCGGCGTGCTCGACCACCGCGGGGCCGACCACCGGGCCGTCCCCGATCACGATCTGCCAGACGTCCTCGGGCAGCCCGGCCTCGATGAGCTGCCGGCGGGCCCACAGCGCGGTCAGCGCGGTCTCGGTGTCGGGCTTCATCACCACCGCGTTGCCGGCCGCGAAGGCGGGCAGCGCGTCGCCGACGGACAGCTCCAGCGGGTAGTTCCAGGGCGCGATCTGCCCCACCACCCCGCGCGGCTGGCGCAGTTCGCGCGCCTTGGTGAGGGTGGGCACGGCGCCGGTGTGCCGCTTCGGCTTGAGGTAGGCGGGCGCCTTGAAGCCGTAGTGCCGGGCGGCCATCGCGACCACCTGCACCTCTTCGTGGGCGTGCAGCCGCGCCTTGCCGGTCTCCAGCTGGATCAGGTCGAGGACTTCGGCCTGCCGGGCGAGCACCAGGTCGTGGAAGCGCAACAGCACCCGGGCGCGGTCGCGTACGGAGGTCGCCGCCCAACCGGCCTGGGCGGCGCGGGCCCTGCGGTACGCCTCGGCCACGTCGTCCGGGGTGGCCTCGGGCAGGTCGGCGAGCTGGTCGCCGGTCAGCGGGGTGTGGCCGGCGGTGCGGCCGGAGCCGAGCACGCCCCGGGTCAGCCGGGCGACGAGATCGGGGGTGACGACATCCCGCGGACCGCGCGCGGTGGCGGGTTGCGGCGCGACAGGGTTCTCGGTGCTGCCGTCGGTGAGGGAGGCACTGCGTGTCACGCTTTCCGGCGAATCCGTCATGCCGGTGAGGGTACGGCGACCGGCCCGCCCTGGGTACCCATCAGTAGCTTTTTTCTCCGTGACTTCCGCAACCACGCCAGCACGCAATGGCATCGTGACGATCTTCGCAGGTCAGATGGGTCGAACAAGCGGGCGTTTCAACCGGTGGTACGGGCCGGGTCCAGCTCGCGGTCGGCAGTGGGTCCGCCTGGCGGCACGGGTCGGATTCACCTCGCGGCGCAGGTCGGACCGCCGCTCGCGCCCGCCGTCACGGCGGACCGCCCGGGGTCAGTTCGCGGTGTAGGTCTGGACGGCCTTGTCGAACGCCTGCTGGACCGCGGCGCGCTGGTTGTCCAGGCCGGTGACCAGCACGATGTGGTACTTCCCGTCGATCAGGATGGCGAGGTTCCGCGCGTACACGCCCTGGCCGCTGGAGTTGCGGTAGGTGTACTCGCCCTCGGCCGCCGGGTGGCCGTCGAGCGTCAGGGACTGCAGGCCCGACGCGGAGGACCAGGACGAGGAGCGGAAGTCGGACAGCTCCGGCTCGTTGAGCTGGTAGGAGACCGGGTCGGTGCCGTGCGCGGAGGACCTGTCGCGGCCGGGGACGACGGTGAGTTGGAGGTCGTCGCCGGAGTAGGTGACGTCGTCCTGGGCGTTGGGGCCCGAGCGCTGCCAGCCGGTGTGCACCGCGACGGAGAAGCCGGCCGCGTCGTGCCGCAGCGCGAAGTCGGGGCCGAGCGCGGGTCCTGACGGGGAGGCGGGCGCGGTGTTCGCGGGCTTGGCCGGGGGCTTGGTGGCGGGTGCGGACTTGCCGGCGCCCGGCGCCGTGGAGCTGCCGCCCTTGCCGTCGTCGTGCTTGCCGCTGCCGGGCTTCGGCATCTGGGCCGGCACGCTGCGGTCGGCCTTCGCGCCGTCGGAGGAGTCGCCGCGGTGCGGCATGATCAGCAGGGCGTACGCCACCGCGGCGGCGAGGATCACCAGCACCGCGATCAGCAGCCGCACCCCGAGCCGGCGCGGGGAGTCGTCGTTGCCGTCGGGACGCCGGTAGACGACGTCCTCCTCGTGGATGTGCGGGCGGGCCGTGGTGCTCGGGCCGCTGCGGCTGACGGTGGGCTGGGCCGGTACGGACGGGCGCGGCTGCCGGGCCGCCTTGGCCGGGCGGGCCGCCTCCATCGACGCGGCCGGTGCGGCGGCGGGTCCGGGACCCACGCCGGACATCCCGAGGGCCTGCGTGGCGCCGAACGCCTTCGACGGCTTCGGCAACTTCGCGGGCTTGGGCGGCTTGGGCGGCTTCGGCGGACGGCCGACCTTGGCCTGCTTGCCGCGGGCGTGTCTACGGTGCTGCGCGCCCGCCTCCGTCTCGGCGGCAGACTTCCGCCACCGCCGGACCAGTTCGCCCCTGCGCCGCTTCACCGGCAGCTTCGCCGGGTCGGTGGGCACCTGCACGGTGCCGACGCCGAGATCGGGCTCGGGCGCGGACCGGATCAGCGAGCGCAGCCAGCCGCCCAACTCCTCGGCCTCCGGCCGCTCCTCGGGGTCCGGGCGCAGCAGCGACTCCACGATCGGCCGCAGCGGGCCGCACTCCTCGGCGAACGCCGGCGGCTCCGCGCAGACCAGCTGGACGAGTTCGGCCGCGCTCTCCTCGGGGAAGGGCGGATGGCCCTGGACGCTGCGGAACAGCAGCGAGCCGAGCGCCCACAGGTCGGCGGCCGGGCCGATCGGCGGGGCCAGCCGCCAGTTCTCGTGCACTTCGTGTGCCTGCTCGGGCGCCCAGCGCTCGGTGACGGCGCCTACCACGGTGATGCGGTTCTGCCGGGCCCGCTCCTGTTCGAGCGCGGAGCGCGGGCCGTGCCAGTCGTCGGAGTCCTCGTCGGCGCCGCCGGCGAGCACCTGCTCGGGCACCGGGTCGTATCCGCACAGCGCTTCCTGGGCGGCGCCCGCGGCCAGGCCGGCGAGCATGGCGCGGCCGTCGTCGCAGACCAGGACGGTGCTCACGGTGACGTTGCGATGCGTCCAACCGGTGGCGTGCAGGGCGCGCAACGCGGTCAGCACATCGGAGGCGACCTCGGCGGCGCGGTAGGCGTCCAGTGGACGCTCGGCGAGTAACGCGGCCAGCGGCCGGGCGGACACCAGTTCGCTCGCGATCCACAGGCTGCCGTCCTCGACGAAGATGTCGAAGACCTGGACCAACCGGGGGTGGTCGGGAATGGCGGCCGCGGTGCGGGCCGCTTCCAGGGCGCGCCGGGCGCTCTCGTCGAGCTCCTCGGCGTCGTCGGACCTGCCGGGCCCCTCCTCGCCGGGGTCGGCGCCGACCACCTCGGGCAGCAGCACCTGGTGGACCAGGACTTCCTGACCGCTGTAGGTGTCGAAGGCGCGGCTCTCGACGAGTTCGAACTCGTCGGCGGGTGGCCGGGGCAGCCGGTAGCGCTCAGCGAGCACCCGTCCTGCGTACTCCTCCACGGCGCCCCCCTTCCGGCCCGCCCGTTCGCTCATCCGCCCGCGCACCTGAAACGGTCAGGCCCTTTCAGGTCCGGGCACTTCCGACGGCGAGTCGGTCCGTATCCGGCTGCGGACAGTCCACACGCACTCACCTTACGTGCTTCGGCCCGCCTACTCGGCCGGTTTGAAGGTACTGAAGAAGGACGCGAGCCTCTGCTGGTTCACGGCGCCGTCCCACGCGCCGGCCGGCGTGGTGTACATCAGGGCGTAGCCGTGCTTCTTGTCCGTCACCATGCCGCGGTTCAGGACATGTACGGCCGTGCCCTTCTGCTTCCGGGTGTATTCCCAGTCGGCCGCGTCGTAGTCGCGGTAGTCCGCGGAGACCACCTTGATCTGGTGGTAGTCCTTCATCTGCCCGGGCGCGGCGGCCGCCGAGGTCTGCCAGTTGTGCAGCGCGCTCTTGCCCGGGCTGTGGGTCCAGTCCACCAGCAGGTTCTCGCCGCCGCTGCCCTTGAAGCGGGAGCCGACGCCGTACCCGTCGTCGCCGACCCGCTTCCACCCGGCGGGGAGCGCGATCGAGAAGCCCTCGGAGTCCTTGAAGACGTGCCAGCCCGCCGGGAGGGTGTCGGCGCCGGACCCGGTGGCGGCGGCCGGCGGGGTGCCGGCGCCGGTCGTGCCGCCCGTCGCGGGCCGCCCGGCCCTGCCGTCGGGGTCCTGACCCTGGCCGCTCTCCTTGGCCGCGTTCTTGTCCGTGCCCCGGGCGGAAGTGCTCGGCGTGCTGCCGCCGTTGCCCTTGCCGCCCTTACCGTCACCGGAGTTGGCTATCGCGACGCCTATGACGGTGCCCAGCAGGGCCAGCACCACCAAGGCGATCACGATCACCAGGGTGCGGCGCGGCACCACGTCGCTCAGCGGCGCGCGCGCCGGACCGGCCGGACCCGCCGCTCCCGCTCCCGCGGGCGGCTTCCGATCGGCGGCCTTGCGCAGCGCCCGCAGCGCCTCGCGCGCCCTGGCCTGGTCGATCGCGGCCTTCCGGGCGGCGGGCGGCGCGTCCGTCGGCACCGGCTGGGGGTCGGCCGAGGCGCCCGCGGTGGGCGGCGCCGCCGGCATCGGCATCACGCTGGTCGGCTCGGAGGCCGGCGCGACCGGCTCGTCCGGAGCGTTCACCACCTCGTTGAGCAGCCGGCGCGCGCCCGCGTCGTCCAGCCGCCGGTCCGGGTCCTTGTCCAGCAGCCCGGTGACCGCCTCGGCGAGCGGTCCCGCGGTGCGCATCGGCCCGACCGGCTCGGTCATCACCGCGGTGAGGGTGGCGATCGCGGAGCCCCTGTCGTACGGCGGATGCCCCTCGACCGAGGCGTACAGCAGCGCGCCGAGCGACCACAGGTCGGCGGGCGGGCCGGGCTTCTGGCCGCGGGCCCGCTCGGGCGAGATGTACGACGGCGCGCCGACGAGCATGCCGGTGGACGTCACCGACGGGTCGCCGTCGATCAGGGCGATACCGAAGTCGCCGAGCACGACCCGCCCGCCGCCCGAGGCCCGGCCCTCCTCGTCGCTGCCGCCCTCCGCGAGCAGCACGTTGGACGGCTTCACGTCGCGGTGCAGGATGCCCTCCGCGTGCGCGGCCTTGAGCACGTCGAGCAGCACCAGGCCGATCTCGGCGACGCGCTTGGGGGTGAGCGGACCGTCCTCACGGATCGCGTCGGCGAGCGAACGGCCCTCGACCAACTCCATGACGATCCACGGCCGGTCGTCCTCCTTGACGACGTCGAAGACCGTGATGGCACCGGTGTTGCGGATGCGCGCTGTGGCCTTCGCCTCGCGCAGGGTGCGGGTGACCAGGCGGCGCTTCTCGTCCTCGTCGACGTTGCCGGGGAAGCGCAGTTCCTTCACGGCGACACTGCGGCCCAGCGTCTCGTCGACCGCGCGCCACACGGTGCCCATGCCGCCCTTGCCGAGCACGCCGCCGAGGCGGTACCGGTCGGCGAGCAAGCGTCCGTCGGTACCTTCGTCCTCGCTCATGGAATCCCTCTGTCGTGTCTTCCGGGTGGGTGCATGGCGCCGGGGTGGCGGCGCGCACCGGGTGCGCCTGCGCGCGAGCCGGATGGCGGCGGCCGCCGACGGCGGCGCCGGCGGTTGTCGGGCGGTTGGGCTACCCATCATCCCCGAACCGGGAACGTGGTTGCGAACCCGGCTGGTCAGCCCCTGGCCCGGAATCCGGCGACGGCGTTGTTGAACACCGGTAGCCACTGCTGCCATTCGGCTTCCGGGGCCGACAGGTAGATCGCGTACTCGGTGCCGCCCGGCTTGCCGAAGCCGAGGTCGATGGCGTGCCAGTCGCGATACGTGCCCTTGAAGGTGAACTCCCACAGCGCGGCCTGCTCGCCCAGTTGCAGGGTGCGGTCCATCCGCAGGCGATCGTAGCCGTCGACCTTCTTCGAGGTCTGCGGCTCCACTTCCTCGAAGTGCTCCAGGGGGTCGGTGCTGCCGAACGGCAGCGCGTTGACCTTCAGCCCGACCAGCCCGTCGGAGGTGATCCAGTCGACCTCGTCGTTGCCGTTCGGTGTCGTCCTGGTCCAGCCGTCGGGCACGGGCACGGAGTAGTCGTAGCCGTCGTGGTGCTCCGTCGCGAGCCGGTAGCCGGCCGGGAGCTTCGGCGGCGGCGGTGTGGTCGGTGCCGGTGCCGGCTTCGTGGTGGGGGCCGGGGCGCTCGTCGCACCCGTCGGCGTCGGGCTGACGTCCGCCGAGGCTTTCGTGCCGGCGGAGTTGGCGCGGTGGACGGCGTACAGCGCGCCGCCGGCCACCGCGGCGACCACGACGACGGCCGCGATCCACGGCAGGGCTCGGCGGCGGCGGCGCGGGGTGGGCGAGCCGTGGTGCTGCGCGGTCGACTGTGCGCCGTCTTCCGGGCCCTGCGCGCCCGGCCCGGGCTCCCGCGGGCCGCCCGGCGCTTCCTGCGGGTCCTGCGGGGGCTCCGGGGCGGCGTCCTCGCCCTGCGGGCCGGGTGTCCCGTTGGCGGCGAGCGGCGTGACGACGGTGGTCCCGGTCCGGCCCGTCTGCTCGTTGCCGAACCGGTCGCGCTCCACCTGCGCGGTGTCCGTCTCGGCGGCCGGCAGCCGCAGCATCCGCTCGGCCTCCTCGGCCGACAGCCGCTGCTGCGGGTCCCTGACGAGCAGCCCCGCGATGAGGTCGGCGAGCACCCCGGCCTTGGCCGGCGGTTCGAGCGGCTCCTCGGCGATCGCGTACGCGGTCTCTATCGCGGTGGGGCGGCGGAACGGCGATATGCCCTCGACCGCCTGATACAGGGTCGCGCCCAGCGCCCACAGGTCCGACTCGGGCCCGGGCAGGACGCCACGTATCCGCTCCGGACTCAGAAAGTCGATGGAACCGATGAGTTCGCCGGTGCGGGTCAGGGTCGAGGTGCCGGACGCCTGGGCGATGCCGAAGTCGGTGAGGACGATCCTGGAGTCCTCGCCGAGCAGCACGTTGCCGGGTTTGACGTCGCGGTGCAGCACGCCGGCACGGTGGGCGGCACGCAGCGCGGCGACCATTCCGCGGCCGACCCGGGCGGCCTCCGCCGGCTCCAACGGGCCTTCTGCCTTGAGGCGTTCGCCCAGCGTGACCGAGGGGACGTACTCCATCACTATCGATGGCAGCCCGGCGTCGTCGACCACGTCGTGCACGACCACCACGTTGGGGTGGCTGATCCGCGCGGCGGCCCGGGCCTCCCGCCGGGTGCGCTCGAAGAGGGTGGCCAACTCCTCGTCGTCCATGTGCGGTTGCGGCGGGTGAAGCTTCTTCACCGCGACCTGGCGGCCGAGGAGTTCGTCCTCGGCCAGCCACACCGTGCCCATCCCACCCCGGCCG
Organism: Streptomyces sp. NH27; assembly: GCF_056859195.1. Classification (NCBI taxonomy): domain Bacteria; kingdom Bacillati; phylum Actinomycetota; class Actinomycetes; order Kitasatosporales; family Streptomycetaceae; genus Streptomyces; species Streptomyces sp. NH27. The sequence continues at coordinate 4,318 of NZ_JACEGK010000202.1, read as the reverse complement.
ACGCGTTCGAGCAGCCGGTAGCGGCCCGCGACGAGCCGCCCTTCGTCGCCGTGTCCGGCCCCATTCATGTCGTGCCCTTCCGGTCCCCCACGGGCGCCTCCCGTATTGCGCCCAGGCGAACTTGGCGCCTAGAGGGGCACGATATCGGGCGCGCCCAACCGGGCGGCGTCCGCGGTCTGGTCATCCGGCTGGAGTTGCGACTCGCGCTCGGCCTCGACCCGCTTCTCGTAGTACTCGACTTCCTTGTCGATCTGCCCCTGGTCCCAGCCAAGCACGGGTGCCATCAACTCCGCGGCAGGGCGCGCGCTTCCGGTGCCGCGGTCGAAGGTCTCGATGGAGATACGCGTTCTGCGGGTCAGCACGTCCTCCAGATGGCGGGCACCCTCACTCATGGCCGCGTAGACGATCTCGGCGCGCAGGTAGTCGTCGGCGGCTGGCAGCGGGTCGCCGAGCGAGGGGTCGTCGGCGATCAGCGCCAGCACCTCCTCGGAGAGCGTGCCGTACCGGTTGAGCAGGTGCTCCACCCGGGCGACGTGCACGCCGGTACGGGCGGAGGTGCGGGCCCGGCTGTTCCACGCCGCCTGGAAGCCCTCGGCGCCGAGCAGCGGCACCTCCTCGGTGCAGCACCCGGCGACCTTGCGGTCCAGGCCGTGCACCGCCTCGTCCACGGCGTCCTTGGCCATCACCCGGTAGGTGGTGTACTTGCCGCCGGCCACCACCACCAGGCCCGGCAGCGGGTGGGCGACGGTGTGCTCGCGGGACAGCTTGCTGGTCGCGTCGGACTCGCCGGCCAGCAGCGGCCGCAGCCCCGCGTACACGCCCTGGACGTCGTCCCTGGTCAGCGGGGTGGCGAGCACCGAGTTGACGTGCTGGAGCAGGTAGTCGATGTCGGCGCTGGACGCGGCCGGGTGCGACTTGTCCAGGTCCCAGTCGGTGTCGGTGGTGCCCACGATCCAGTGCCGTCCCCACGGGATGACGAAGAGCACGCTCTTTTCGGTACGCAGGATCAGCCCGGTGCTGGAGTGGATGCGGTCCTTCGGCACGACCAGGTGGATGCCCTTGGAGGCGCGGACGTGGAACTGGCCGCGCTCGCCGATCAGGGCCTGCGTGTCGTCGGTGAACACCCCGGTCGCGTTGACCACTTGGCGGGCCCTGACCTCGTACTCGCCGCCGGCCTCCAGGTCCTCGACCCGGGCGCCGACCACCCGCTCGCCCTCGCGCAGGAACCCGACGACGCGGGCCTGGTTGGCCACCACCGCGCCGTACGACGCCGCGGTGCGCACCAGCGTCATCACCAGGCGGGCGTCGTCGACCTGGGCGTCGTAGTACTGCAGGGCGCCGACCAGGGCGTCCTTGCGCAGCGCCGGCGCGATCCGCAGCGCGTGCTTGCGGCTGAGGTGCCGGTGAACGGGCAGGCCGCGGCCGTGCCCGGAGGAGATCGACATCGCGTCGTAGAGCGCGACGCCGGAGCCGGCGTAGAGCCGCTCCCAGCCCTTGTGCTGGAGCGGGTAGAGGAACGGCACCGGCTTGACCAGGTGCGGGGCCAGCCGCTCCAGCAGCAGCCCGCGCTCCTTCAGCGCCTCCCTGACCAGGGCGAAGTCGAGCATCTCCAGATAGCGCAGGCCACCGTGGATGAGTTTGCTCGACCGGCTCGACGTGCCGGACGCCCAGTCGCGCGCCTCGACCAGACCCACCGACAGGCCACGGGTGGCGGCGTCCAGCGCGGTGCCCGCGCCGACCACACCGCCGCCCACGACCAGGATGTCCAGTTCGTGCTCGGCCATTCGGGCCAGAGCCTGGGCCCTTTCCGCCGGGCCGAGTGATGTCGTACGCATCCGTGCCTCCGTGACTGCGTCGCTACGGTGTCGCTCGGTGTCTCGCTGTCGCCTGGTGGTCGGTGCCCCGGTCGATGCCGTGGCCGGTCCCGCGGTCGGTCCCGCGGTCGGTGCCCCGGTCAGTGCCGTGGCCGGTCCGCGGCTGGTTGCGCGGGCGGCTCGGGCCGCCGCGTTCCTACCCGCTCCCTTTCGATAGTGACCGCCCCGGCGCCGAGCGGCCAGCGCTGCCCGGCGCGCCGTGTGGTCATATCAGTGATTTGTCTGGTTAGCCTGCTTAAAAGCCATCTGTGAGCCCATTCGTGCGCCTCACCGAGGGTCGGCTCCAGGGAGAGGACCCGAAACCATGCCCGCAGACCTCGCCGTACTCGGACTGGGCCACACCGGTCTCCCCTTCGCGCAGGCAGCCACCGCCGCCGGCATCGGCACCATCGGCTACGACCCCGATCCGGCCGTCGCGGCCGACATCAACGCCGGCCGGGTGCCGCCGGGCACCCTGGCCGCGGCCGAACTGCGCCGGATGCTGGCCGGCGGTTTCCGCGCCACCAGCGACCCCGCGGCGCTCGGCCGGGTCAGAACCGCCGTGATCTGCGCGCCTACCCCGCTCGGCGAGGACCACGCCCTGGACCTGACCGCGGTCGCCGCCGCCGCCCGCGCGCTCGCCGGCCACCTGCGCCCGCACACCACCGTCGTCCTGGAGTCGGCGGTGCACCCGGGCACCACCGAGGAGTACCTGCGGCCGCTGATCGAGGCCGGCGGGCTGCGGGCCGGCCGTGACTTCCACCTCGCGTACTCCCCCAGCCGGCTCGACCCCGGCAACCGCGACTTCCCGCTCTCCCACATCCCCAAGGTGGTCGGCGGCCTCACCCCCGCCTGCACCGAGGCGGCCGCCGCCTTCTACAGCCGGCTGAGCGAGCGGGTGGTCCGCGCCCGCGGCCCGCGCGAGGCCGAGGCGGTCAAGCTGCTGGAGACCAACTACCGGCACGTCAACATCGCCTTCGCCAACGAGATGGCGGTCTACTGCCACGACCTCGGCGTCGACCTGTGGGACGTGATCCGGTGCGCGGAGACCAAGCCGTTCGGCTTCCAGGCGTTCCGCCCCGGACCCGGCGTCGGCGGCCACGCGGTCCCCCTCGACCCCAACGCGGCACCGCACTTCGCCACCGGCAGCGGCACCGGCACCGGCCGCCCGCGCACCCCCGGCCACCCGCTGCGCATGGTCGAACTCGCCCAGGAGGTCAACGGCCGCATGCCGCGCTACGTGGTGCAGCGTGCCGCGGCCCTGCTCAACGAGCACGGCAAGTCCCTGCGTGGCGCCCGGGTGCTGCTGCTCGGCGTCACCTACAAGGCGGACCTCGCCGACCAGGAGGGCGCGCCGGCCCGGGAGATCGGCACCCGGCTGATGGAGCTCGGCGCCCAACTCTGCTACCACGACCCGTACGTGCCGCAGTGGCGCGTTCTCGACCATCCGGTGCCGCGCGCCGACTCGTTGTGGGAGGCCGCGGCCGACGCGGACCTGACGCTGCTGCTCCAGCACCACCGCACCTACGACCTCCAGGGGCTGGCGGTCAAGGCCCAACTCCTGCTGGACACCAGGGGGGCGACCCCCGCCGGGGCGGCGGCCCGGCTGTAGTAGCTGTAGTACGGGACCACAGGGGCCCGTGGGGCGGGGGTTGTGCGCACTTGTCGTGGTCCTGTAACGACCAGATGAAGCATCTTGTCCGATTGTCGCTCCCCCCTGCTAGATTTCGGACACTGTTTCGCACCCGCGCAACCTTGTGCGATACCCGCTTCCGTCCCCGGGGGAACCCTTCGTGAGCGCCAACTTCCCGCCTCCGCAACAGCCTTCCGGCCAGAACCCGTACGCTCAGCAGCCGCCCGGTAGCCCCTACGGCCAGCCGCCGGCCGGGAACCCGTACGGCGGCCAGCCGCAGAACCAGCCGCAGAACCCGTACGGCGCCCCGCAGGCCGCACCGGCCTTCAACCCGAACGCCTACCCGCCGCCGGCCGTCGCCCAGCAACGCGACAACGTGGGTCTGGGCATCGCGGCCGGCGTCGTGGTCGCCATCCTCGCGGCGCTCGCCTACGGCGGCCTGCTGCGCGCCATGGCCAAGAGCGACGGCACCACGGTCGAGTTCCGCTACGCGGCGCTCGCGGTCGGCGCGCTGATCGGCGTCGCGATGGGCAAGATCGGCGGCCGCAACATCGCGCTGCCGATCGTGGCGATCGTGCTCGCGCTGCTCTCGGTGATGTTCGGCGAGATCTTCGGCGGCGCGCTGGTCATCAGCCACTTCGTCAACGAGCAGGGCGGGGACATCTCCGTCAGCCAGCTGCTCTTCCACCACTTCGGCATGCTCTTCAAGGGATGGAAGTCGGACTTCGGCGCGATGCGGGTCTTCTTCCTGATCTTCGCCGGGCTCGCCGCCTGCGGCCTGGCCAAGCGGATGGGCGAGAACTGAGCCGCCCCGACCACGGCATGACGAAGG